>NZ_JANSHJ010000046.1:0-10109 GCF_047502615.1 Synechococcus sp. W60.3
CCTCTGGGGGCGATCGCATCGACCTGGTGCTGCTGCCGGGCCGCTTCAGTCAGCCAGGAGAATTTTCCACCAGCTATTGGCTGCCGGATCCAGCCGCGATCCGACGGGTGGCTGTCTCCCACTTTGGCCTAGAGGCAGAGGTAGCCCGCATTCCGCCGCAACGCCTGCGCATAGCCGTGCAAAATGCTACCGGCAAGCCGGGAATGGCCCGCCGCATGGTGCAAGAACTGGTTAGACAGGGTTATACCCAGGTTTTTGCCGTCGAAGACAGCCCCCAGGTGTTGCCGCAAACAGAGATCCTCGCCCAAAGCGGGGATCGCGAGGGAGCCAAGCAGGTGCGGGCCGCCCTTGGGCTAGGAGAGCTGCGGGTGGAATCCACCGGCGTGCTCAACTCCGACATCACCATTCGCATCGGCCAAGATTGGGCCCAGCAGCTTACCCTCGATATTGACCAGGCGCAGAGTCCGGCCAGAGGGGCTCAGCTCTAGGGCCGGTTCGGTGGCGAGTGCGGATTTCTGGAAACAGTTCGGCTTGTCGGGGCCTCTGTTGCCTCTGTAGATTGGCACTAGCTTGTTTGCGTGCTGAGCCATCTATGACTGTGCTGGAACAGGGATCCATCACCATCCACACCGAGAACATCTTCCCCATCATCAAGCAGTCTCTCTATTCGGATCGGGAGATCTTTTTGCGAGAGCTGATCTCCAACGCCGCCGATGCCATTGCCAAGCTGAAGATGGCCAAACTGGCTGGCGAAGTGGCGGATCCCCCAGAGCCAGAAATCACGATTGCGCTCAACAAAGAGGCCAAGACCCTCTCGGTCAGCGACACTGGCATCGGCATGACTGCCGAAGAGGTGAAAAAATACATCAACCAAGTGGCCTTTTCCAGCGCTGAGGAGTTCCTTCAAAAGTACAAAGGCAAAGACGCAGAACAGGCGATCATCGGCCACTTTGGCCTGGGGTTCTATTCCTCTTTTATGGTGGCGCAGCGGGTGGAGATCGACACCCTTTCCTATCAGCCGGGCAGCACCCCTGTGAAATGGTCTTGCGACGGCAGCCCAACTTTTACCCTTTCCGATTCCCAGCGCTCCGCCATCGGCACCACGGTTACCCTTTACCTCAGCCCGGATAGCGAGGAGTACCTGGAGCCGGGCCGCATCCGCGAATTGGTGCGCAAATACTGCGACTTCATTCCCGTCCCCATTAAACTCAACGGAGAAGTCATTAACCGGCAAAAGCCCCTCTGGAAGATTCCTCCCTCTGAGCTCAAGGATGAGGATTACCTAGAGTTTTACCGCTACCTCTATCCCTTCCAAGAGGATCCCCACTTCTGGGTACACATCAACACAGATTACCCCTTCATCGTGCAAGGGATCCTCTACTTCCCCAAGCTGCGGCCTGATATCGATCCCACTAAGGGTCAGGTCAAGCTGTATTGCAACCAAGTTTTTGTCCAGGATAACTGCGAAGAAGTCATTCCCAAATTCCTCCTGCCTCTGCGCGGCGCCATCGACAGCCCAGACATTCCCCTCAACGTCTCCCGCAGTTTTTTACAAAATGACCGTACCGTCAGGCGCATTGGGGATCACGTGGCCAAAAAGGTGGCGGATCGCCTCAACGAGCTCTACAAAGAAGACTACGAAAAATATGTCAAGGTCTGGCCGGATATCAGCCTCTTCATGAAATTTGGGGCGATGAACAACGACAAGTTCTTCGCCCAGATTAAAGACATTCTCATCTTCCGATTGGCCGGATCCCCTGCCGATAAACCTGAGTACGTGACCCTCAAAGAGTACCTGGAGCGCACGCGGGAGAAACAGAATAAGCGGGTTTACTACGCCACCGACGAGGCAGCCCAGAGCGCCTATATCGACCTGCACCGCTCCCAAGGACTAGAAGTCATTATGCTGGATAGCTGGATCGACAGCCACTTCAGCAGCTTCCTGGAGCGGGAGTATCGGGAAGAAGGGATCCAATTTAAGCGGGTGGATTCCGAGCTGGACGAGACGCTGATCCAAAAAGACAAAGCTGCCGAGCTCGTCGACCCGGTAACACAAAAAACCCGCAGCGAAAAGCTGGTGGATCTCTTTCGTCAGGCTTTGGGCAAAGAGAAGCTGCAGATCAAAGCCGAGGCCCTCAAGTCGGAGTCGGTTCCGGCTATGATCCTGCTGCCGGAGGCGCTGCGGCGCCTGCAGGAGCTTAATGCCATCCTGCAACAGAAGCCAATGGAGTTTTTGGAAGAGCACACGCTGGTGCTCAACACCGCCCACCCCTTGATCCAAAACCTGCAGGCTCTGGCCGAGGAGGGGCGGGATCCGGAGCTGGTCAACCTCATCTGCAACCACATCTACGATCTGGCGCTGATTACCCAGAAAAGCTTTGACCCGGCAGCCGCACGGGCCTTTGTGCAGCGTTCCAACGAGGTGCTCACCCGTTTAACCCGCCGTCAGTAGGCGGCACCCTCCAGAGTTACCCCCGGCTGCAGGGCTTCCGCTCCACCGGGCAGAGAGGGGCGGGAGGCCGCCCCATTGCTGGCAGCCCTGTCGCTCCCTTGCAAGAGGGGAGCTACTTGGCGCATCAGGGTGGCCATCTCCAGAGCGCTCATGGCGTATTCCCAGCCTTTGTTGTTCTTGATCCCAGCCCGCTCCAGCGCCTGCTGTAGGGTATCGGCGGTGAGGATCCCGAAGATGACCGGCACGCCGGTGCGAAAACTGGCTGCCGCGATCCCCTTGGCCACCTCTGCTGCCACATAGTCGAAATGGGGGGTTTGGCCCCGAATGACCGCCCCCAGGCAGATGATGGCATCGTAACGGCGGGACTGCGCCAGTTGGCAGGCCAACATAGGCACCTCAAAGCTGCCGGGCACCCAGTAATAGTCCACCTGCTGGCTCTCCGAGCTGACATCGATGCCATGCCGCTTCAGGGCATCTTGGCACCCCTCCAACAATTTGCCGGCAATCAAATCGTTAAACCGACTGATAACAATGGCCAGACGCAGATCCCCCGTCTGAACAAAATTGCCTTCGTAAACTGCCATCTGCGCTGCTCCGGGAAAAAACCAGGCGCTGCTCCACACCGCACAACCGTGTCTTCCTATCCTAATTTACCCTTCTCCTCCAGATCTGCCCAAAAAGGGGTGGTAGCACCTGGCCTTCGACATTCTCACAGTAGCTAAACGGCTCGCCAGTCCCTCTCCGTCCTCCAGAAGAAGAGCCCGCGGAGACCCGCTCGAGCCGGCGAGCTCTCAGGGAAATCTCGCCAAGGGTCATAGATTGAGTTTTATGATTTAAGAGTAAACCTTTAGTGATCCTTGATTCTCCATGAAGGCCATTACGCTGCACCAGTTGCAAATCTTCGAGGTTGCTGCCCGTCATCTCAGCTTCACCCGTGCCGCTGAGGAGCTTTACCTGACCCAGCCCACGATTTCCATGCAGATCAAGCAATTGAGCAAATCGGTGGGGCTGCCGCTGTTTGAGCAGGTGGGCAAGCGGCTCTATCTCACAGAGGCGGGGCAAGCTTTGTACCAAACTTGTCAAAAAATCTTTGAGCAGTTGAACGAATTTGAGATGACCCTCGCCGACCTGAAGGGGTTAAAACAAGGGCGACTGAGCATTGGTGTGGTCACTACGGCCAAATACTTTATTCCCCGCCTGCTGGGCACGTTTTGTCAGCGGTATCCCGGCATCGATGTATCCCTCAAGGTGCTGAACCGGCAGCAGGTTTTGGAGCGACTCAGCCACAACATGGACGATCTCTATGTGATGGGGATGCCCCCGGAAGATTTGGACGTGGTGGCGCAACCTTTTCTAGAAAATCCCTTGGTGGTGATGGCTCCTATTCACCATCCTTTGGCGGGCCAGAAGCGGATCCCCCTGGCCCGTATTGCTCAAGAGCCCTTCTTGGCCCGCGAGCCCGGCTCCGGCACCCGCATGGCGGTGGAGCGGCTCTTCGACAAACATAACCTCAAGCTCAACATCCGCATGGAGATAGGCAGTGGCGAAGCCATTCGCCAGGGCATTATCGGCGGGCTGGGCATTTCGGTTTTGTCTCAGCATGTGTTGGCTCTGGGAGATTGGCAAAACCATTTGACCATTTTGGATGTGGAAGAGTTTCCCATCCGTGGATTTTGGCATTTGGTCTATTTGCGCTCCAAGCGCCTCTCGGTGGTAGCCAAAGCTTTTGCCGATTTCCTGCTTTCTCAAGTTTCTCAAATAGATCTGGATCTTCCTCCTAAAGAGCCGCGCAGAGCCAACTCAAGTCCCAATCCGGATTGGCTTTCTGGCAAAGGGGATAAATTGCAGCCGCCAGCTCTTGCTGCAACCCCTGGAGGCTCCGAAAATCATGGGTAAAAAAGACCCGTAAAAATGCCAAATAGGCCCGTGCCCAATTGTCTTCGGGATCCAGCTCGACAATCCGCTGAAAATGCCGCTGGGCTGCTTGCGGCCGCAGCAGGGCCACCTCCAGCAACGCCAGCTCGTAGTGGCTTTGGATCTGCCGTTCCCGCCAGCTCTGGGCGGCTGCCCATTGCTCTTCTCCCTCCAGCAGTTGCCGGATCAAAACCCGATCCGGATCGGTGAGGAAAGTTGGATATTGCAACGTCGTCCAGGCGTTGAGGTAGAGGGAGAGCGCCTCCAGATCCCCAATCGCAGCCGCCCTAGCTGCCTGTTGTAGGAGAAAGAGGGGATCTCCAGGGGAGATAAGGGATCCCCCTTTCCCGCTGCGGGATCCCTCCCAGGGCTGACTGAACGACCGACGCCTTCCCTGGGGAGGTTGCCACTCCAGGTGGAGGATTCCTTCTTTGGTTGCCAGCTCTGGCCAGGCCAAGATCTCCTCCACCTGCCAACTGCCGGCGGCGTAGGGCAACAGGCGGTTCTGTCCCACCACCCAGGCCCGCTTGGCCAAGACCTGCCCCTGGGGATCTTCCAGTCGCGCCCAGACGAGGGTTTGCGCCAAGTCCTGGGCTGGCCCCTGCCAGCGCAAGTGCCAGGCTGGGATCCCTTCCTCTGGCAAGACCTGGAGCTCTAGCAGCTCCACCGCCTCTGCCGCAGCGGGCAACTCTTGCAGCACAACCCTGGGCTTGCTGGGGAAGTAGGTGGACAGCCGGCCCACCGCCGGCAGATCAAAATGCTCTTGCTGCCAGTCAGGACTTTTGTCTAGGAGTTGCCGAATTTGCTCCTTAGCTGGACCGTAGGGGCCGACAATTCCTTGCTCCCCTGGCGCATCCACAAACCCATCCAGAAGCGCCAGCTCCACCTCTGGCCAGGGGGTTTGGCCGGCGCCGCGGAAGGTGATGGGCCAGCGCTGTAGGGCCGCCAAGTAGCTGAGAGTTTCCGACGAGATCAGCTCGGTGTTGGGAAGAACGCCTAGGGTGGCGGTCAAACCTGGCTGCACCCGGGATCCAATCCACCGCGTCAGCTCCTGTTGAGGGTGCTGCCCCTGCCAGCGCATCTGGATCCCTTTCCAGAGCGGAGCCACGCCGGGAGTGAGGGGCTGCCCCAGGTTCAAGAGGGCCAGAGCTCCCAGGGCTAGGCTCATGCCCACTCCCCGGCGCAGCGCCCTTTCCCCCCAGCGCTCGCCCAAGTAGCGCCAAAGCTTGGCCAGCCCTCCTGCCGAGAGGATGGCCAGCAGGGGCAACAGCGGCAAAGTAAAGCGCACATCCTTAATGGCTACCAGGGTGTAGAGAAGGTAGCCCCCTCCGTAGAGACCCCAGAGGAGAGCCTCCCGCCGGCTTGGGGATCCCCACAAGCTCAGCAGTGGCAAGGGGCATAGCCAAGGGCCCATCTGCAGGGGCAACCAGCGCAAGTAGGCCGTCCACCAGCACAGGGATCCCGCCGCACAGGTGACGTAGTAGTGGGCGGTGTCGGCATAGGCCCACCCATTGCTGAGCACAAACAGCCAGTTAGCTCCATACCAGGGCCAGCACAAGAGCAGCATGACCCCCATCCCCAGGGCCAGGTGGGCCAGCCGCACCAGCCAAGGGATCCTCACCCCCAGCGGAACAGCCAGCAGCGGCGGCAGCAAAAACAGCACCCCCGTCCACTTGGTCAGCAGCACCGCCGCCAGCCCCGCCCCCACCCCCACCGCCCCCCGCCAGGACGGCTCCTCCGCGTAGGCCCACAGCGCCCAAAAAGCCAGCGTCACCGCCACCAGCAGCGGCAGCTCCAGCATGTAGACATGAGCCAAAGCCGTGATCCCCGGATAGAGAAGCACCAACACTGCCGCCAGCCAGCCCACTTCCCAAGAGCGATAGGCCCGCCACCCCAGCCGCTGGGTGGCCAGGGTCAGGATCCCCAGCAACACCAAATTGAGCAACTGCCCATCGGCCCGGCCAAACGGATGCAGCGCTGCCAACGGGATCCCCAACCAATAGGCCAGAGGCGGGTAGCGCTGGTTCAAGTGCAAAAACTGCTGCCACCACAGCCCTTCCCAGCGAAACCGGCTCAGGTGATCCCCAAACGCCTGCGCCTGCAACAGGTGCTGCGCCTCATCCCAGGCCGGCGGCAGGGGATCGCTCCAGTTCCAAACCAGCAGCAGCAGCAGCGCCACCATCCCCAGCCCGGCCCAGACCTGGAGAAAGGGGATCCCTTGCCCCTTTTGGACCTTCCTTCTGGCTATCTCGCCCATAGCCGGCTGGATCCCCTCCCTTTAGCGTTCTGCCCCAGAGCTAAACTCAACCTGGATCCAGCTATCTAAGCTATCCAGAATTCCCCATGACCGTCTCGACCACGGGTTCAGAAGGAGTTTGGATCCTTTCGGATCAACTGCATCCGCAGCAATCTGCCCTGGCCTCCCTCTCAGCCCTCCCCCCCCACCGCGTTCCCGTTCTCCTTGTCGAGTCCCACGCCTGGGCCAGCTCCCGCAACCATCACCAGCAAAAGCTGGTCCTGGTCTGGTCGGCCATGCGCCACTTTGCCCAAGAATTGCAACAGCGCGGCCACCCCGTCACCTATGCGGAAGCCGAAGACTATGCCGAACCCCTGCAAGCCTGGGCTAGGCAACATCGATTGCAACAGATCCGCCTCATGCAGCCCACCGATATTCCCGTCCGGGATGAGGTGGAAAAGCTGAGGTCTGCCCTCCCCTGCCCCCTCCTGGTCTTGGAAAATAACCACTTTCTCTGGACAGCCCGCCAATTTATCGACTGGGCCTCAGGCCGCAAGCGCCTCCTCCTAGAGGACTTCTATCGCCAAGGGCGCAAACGCTTCCGCATCCTCATGGACGGCTCCCAGCCCCTCGGCGGGCGCTGGAACTACGACCGGGAAAACCGGCAGCCTCCCCAACCTGGCCGGCGCTACCCGCCGCCTCTGACGTTTCCCCCCGACGCCATCACGCAGGCGGTGATGGAGAAAGTGCGGCGCCATTACGGCCACCACTTTGGATCCCTGGAAGGCTTTGGCTGGGCCGTCACCCGTGCCCAAGCCCTGCAGGTGCTTGAGGACTTCATCCAGCACCGCCTGCCCCACTTCGGCCCCTGGCAGGACGCTATGCAAGTCGAAGAAGACTTCCTCTACCACTCCCTCCTTTCCCCTTACCTCAACCTAGGGCTCCTCACCCCCCAAGAAGTCATCACCGCTGCCGAGCAGGCCTACCATCGCGGCGGGATCCCTCTCCCCTCTGCCGAAGGCTTCATCCGCCAGATCCTGGGCTGGCGGGAATACATGCGCGGCTTCTACGAATACCAAATGCCCCAGGGCTATGCCCAGACCAACTTTTTTGGCCACTACCGCCCCCTGCCCGACTTTTTTTGGACAGGCGAAACGGACATGGCCTGCCTGCGGCACACCCTGAGGCAAATTCGCCGCCATGGCTATGCCCACCACATCCAGCGCCTAATGGTGCTCAGCAATTTCGCGCTCATCAGCGGTATCCAACCTCAAGCCGTAGAAGCGTGGTTTCACGACGTGTTCATCGACAGCTACGACTGGGTGATGCAGCCCAACGTCATCGGCATGGGCCTCTTTGCCGACGGGGGCATGCTTTCCACCAAACCCTACGCCGCTTCCGCCCAGTACATCCGCAAAATGAGTGACTACTGCCGCCATTGCCGCTACAATCCCAGCGAAAAGGTGGGCGAACGGGCCTGTCCCTTCAATACCTTCTACTGGGATTTCCTGTTGCGCCACCGGCCCCTTTTGCTTCCCTTGGGAAGAATGAAAGGGGTACTGGCCCACCTGGATCGCCTCCAGCCAGAGCAGAGGGCCCAAATCCAAGCGCAAGCCGCTGCTTGGTGGGAGTCCACCCCCAATGCCTAGCTGTCTGGTATTCACTAGAATTGGAGCACCCTCTCTTCACGTGTTACTTGGTTCAAGGAGCCCACGTCATGAAATGTCCCCGCTGCGGCAAGCAAGAAATTCGTGTTTTAGAGTCCCGTTCGGCAGAAGGTGGCCAAAGCGTGCGGCGGCGGCGGGAGTGCATGTCCTGTGGCTATCGCTTCACCACCTATGAGCGCATCGAATTCATGCCCATCATGGTCATTAAACGGGATGGATCCCGAGAGAGTTTTAACCGCAACAAGATCTTGCAGGGGGTGATGCGCGCTTGCCAAAAAACCCAGGTTAGCGTCAAGCAGATGGAGGAGTTGGTCAACGAAATCGAAGAAAAACTGCAACTGGAAGACGTTCAAGAGGTAACTACCCTACGCATTGGCGAGATGGTACTGGAGCGCCTACAGCGCCTGAGCGAAGTTGCCTATGTGCGCTTTGCCTCCGTGTACCGCAAGTTCCAGGGTATAAAAGACTTTGTTACCGAACTGGAACAGTTGGAACGGTTGGAAACCCACCTACGACGAGATCTGGAGCGGCCGTTGCGGAACTCTCCCCCTTCAGAGTCGGAATCCACAGCTTCTCCAGACTGGGTGGGGGGTATTCCCCAACTCCTCGATCAAAACGACACCTCGAGCAATCTCTCGGAGATCCCGAAATAACGCTTGCGGGCGAGAAAAACTGCTAGAAAGGGGCTCCCATCCAAAAAGCTTAGCGGTATGCTTGGGTTAGCAATTGCCGCTTACACTAAGCATAGCGCTGGGCATCCTCGGCCGGTCGGTGTTCAGCGCTACCCCTGGGTGATCCTTGCGGCCTTGTCTGTTCGGGATCCCCGCCTGCCCACCTTCCTCAGCTTTTCATCCTTTCTGACGGATTGATTCAACTTATGCAGTACGACTTTCGGGGTTCTAGCCCCTCTGAAGCTCGCAACGGCAACCCCAATGGCTTGCCCGGCAACAGCAGCTTTCGCGCCCCTGCCTCACTAGAGACCGGGCCGGGGACAGTGCCAATCCAGGTATATCAACAAGTGGCTGAAGAGCTGGAATCTGCCCGTCAGCAGGTGAGCCGCCTCTCCTCCGAAAACCAGCGCCTGCGCGCTCTGCATCAACAATTGTCTGGAGAAATTACTGCCATCGCGCAAGAATTTCAGGGGCAATTGGGCCAGGCCTTGAAGCGCCTACAGCAAATCAGCCTACGGCTTGCTGACACAAGCCAAGCCGCTGCTCTTGAAAGAGAGGCTGCTGCAGCCCCTTTTCGAGGGGATGGCCTGACCTCAGAACATGACCAAGCCTCTCCCTCCTATGATTTTTTGAATCGCCTCAAGCGACGCCAAGCTCGCAGCGAGGTTTCACCCTTCCCTGGCAACGTCTATCCAACTCCCTCTTACTCTGACTTTGCCACCCCCCCCCTTGAGCCCCGATCTCAGCCCTCCACTCTACCCCCCCGTCCCCGTCAAGACACTCCTGCTGAGCCTCCTTACCCCCGTGCCGGCTATCAGATTCCCTCCTTGGAAGAGTTGATGCAGAATATGGGTGGCGAGGTTCATGCCACCAGTGTCTACCAACGGGTGCGCGATCAACATCACGGATCCCAAGGATCCGTTTTGCTTTGGATGGCCGCTGCAGTTCTTTTGGTAGTCGCCTCTTTTGGATTGGGCTTCGTAGCTGTACAACCCTTTTTGCGCAACAACCCATCACCCGCTCCTGTGAAAGCACCCCAATAGTCCCGGAGAAGGAATTCCGTACACCCTCTACACCCATAGAGGCTGCAGAGTTACCCCTTGAGATACGCAACAACCCCCCTTGTATTGGGGGGTTGGTGTGGAGAGATGAGCCTGGCACCGAGCTAG
>NZ_JANSHJ010000047.1:0-1490 GCF_047502615.1 Synechococcus sp. W60.3
CTTCCAAAACCGCCACGCAACTGTTGGTGGTTCCCAGGTCAATCCCGATGACTTTACCCATAGCCCCCTCTCCCCGTGCGCCAAGTCTCAACCCAAGAACGCAATTCCACGGATCTTAAAAGCATTCTGCCCAGAATCCCGCAGAAACCTTCAGACGTTGCTTTCGTCTCCGTAGCTTTACTGTAGCGTTTCTGAGACTGCTCTGGCTCTGTTTGTCAAGGTTCAAGTGAGCAAGTTCGGCTAGGAAGGTTGAGGGTTTTGGGGAGAGGCGGGCGTGTTTTCCGGACCAGCTTCGATGGTGGCTTGGGCTGGGGGGGATGGTTCAGAGCTGGGGCTGCCCGCCGAGACGGCCACCATGGCATGACGGATCACCAAGTCCCCCAGCTTGTAACCTGGCTGATATTCGATGGCTACCACATCCTCGGGATAGTCTGGGCTGGGCTGACGGGCTATGGCTTCGTGCAGGTTGGGGTCGAAGGGCTGGCCCACCGATTTCATGCGGGAGACGCCCATCTTCTTCAGGCATTCCACCAGCAGGCGGTAGACGCTCTGGTAGCTGTTGTGCAACTCCCGCTCGCGGTCGGTTTCCAGCTTCAGCTGCTGCTGAGCCCGCTCAAAGCTGTCCACAACAGGCAAGATCTCCAGCACAAATTTCTGCCGTTCTTTTTGGCTGAACTCTTCTTTTTCCCGCTGGGTACGCCGCCGGTAGTTTTCAAAATCGGCGTAGAGGCGCAGGTAGGCGTCTTCTTTCTCTTTGAGTTGCTGGCGGACAACTTCCAACTCGTGCTGGAGCTGCTTGAGAGCTTCACCGGGATCTGGAGAAGGCTCAGCTGCGGTTTCTCCGGAGGAGGTACCGGCTTCTGCTTCGCTATCTTCCAAAATCAGCTTCTCCAGCTCTGCCTCTACGTCGATCTCTTCTTCCTGTAGTTCAGGATAGGTATCTTCTGGGGCCATCGGTTGCTTCTCTTCGGCAGTCATGGGCGATGTCGGCAAGTGTTAGCAATGAGCAGTGACTCGGATATCCCCAGTTTGGCAGTTTCAAAACCGCCGCTGCACTCAGCCAAACCAGGCTCTGTGTTGATCGTATTCTACCGGGTTCTCTTTCAGCCAGTTGAAGTCAATATCTTTTCTTTCCTAGCCGACCAGCAGATGTTCCCGTGGCCGGCCCAGGCAATCGGGGAAGTAGATCTTGGCCAAGTCGGGGATTAGGCGCCAGTTGGGGCTGTAGATGGGTTGAATGGGGGAGTGGGTGTGAATATAGTAGACCAGGAAGTCGCGGATGCTATCGGCTGAGATCCACAGGGTTTGGGCTTCTTGGAACATGCTGTAACCGCCGCCGCCGCCGGCTCGGTAGTGGTTAATGGCCAGGCGAAAGGTCTGTGCTGGTTCCACCGGCTGTCCGCGGAATTGTAAGGTCACCAGGCGCTTTCCTACGGGGCGGGTGAGATCGAAGCAGTAGTCGATGCCGTGGTAGAGGTCGAAGGTGTAGC
>NZ_JANSHJ010000047.1:1500-9133 GCF_047502615.1 Synechococcus sp. W60.3
GATCCCCGCGGCAAGGCCTACTACTGGCTGGCAGGAGAGGTGGTGGAAGAGGAGGTGGATCCCTGTTCCGATGTGCGGGCGGTTGCCGAGGGGTATGTGTCGATTACGCCCCTGCAGCCGGATTTAACGGCCTACGCCGCTTTCGAGAGCTTGCAGCGCTGGGGCCTCTCAGCCTTTGGCTTTTGAAAGCAAAAATGGCCTAGGGCAAGCAGGCTTGGCCGGGATCGCAGCCAGGGGAAACCCTAGAGGGGAACGGCTGCCAAGGCCAGCAGCCGTTCTGCCACAGCCTGGGGAACAGGCATCACCGACAGTCGCGTGCCTCGCCGCACCACTTCTAACTCCGCAGGGGTAAAAGTGGCCCTTAACTGGGCCAAAGGGATCAAGCGCCCAAAGGCGGCAACAAATTGCACCCGCACTGTCTGCCAGCGGGGCGCTGCAGGGGTTGACTTGGGATCGTAGTAGGGGCTGGTGGGATCAAACTGGCTGGGATCCACCACCTGAGTCTCCACGATCTCCATCAGGCCGGCTATGCCGGGGGGGTCGGCGTTGGAGTGGTAGAAAAAGGCGCGATCCCCAACCTGCATGGCCTTCAAGTAGTTGCGGGCTTGGTAGTTGCGCACGCCGTCCCAAAGGGTTTGGCCGTCCCGCTGCAGATCCCAGATGCTGTAGACGCTGGGCTCCGATTTCATCAGCCAGTAGTTCATGAAACGCTAGGCGCCGGCAGCAGGCAAGCGACGGGCAACAAACTCGACAAAGTTTTGCAATATCTTCAAGCCTACAGGGCCGGACTTTTCGGGGTGAAATTGGGTGGCAAACAAGGTGCCGCGGGCAATGGCGGCCACACAGGTTTGGCTGCCGTGCTGGGTGGTGGCGACCACCCAGCTTGGATCCTTGGGCACCGCGTGGTAGGAGTGGACAAAGTAAACCCAGCTTTGCTCGGGGATCCCTGCCCAAAGGGGAGAGTCGGGCTGGATAAGGTGCAACTGGTTCCAGCCCATGTGGGGGATGCGCAGGCCCGGCTCCGGTCGAAAGCGCTGCACCCGCCCCGGCACGATGCCCAGCCCCGGCTCTGTCCCCTCTTCGCTGTCTTCGAACAAAACTTGCAAACCAATACAAATGCCCAAGAAAGGCTGCTGCCGCTCGATGGCTTGTCGGATTGCCTCCCCAAAGCCGCGCGCCCGCAACTGCTGCATGGCTGGGTCAAAGGCCCCATCGCCGGGCAGGACAAGGCCATCAAAAGCCGCTAGCCCAGCCGGCTCTGTGACTAGCTGCACCTCGGCCCCGGCCCGCTCCAGCCCTTTGCAAGCTGAATGCAGGTTGCCGGCATCATAGTCGATCACCGCCAGGCGCACGGCTTTCATGGCTTTTCCTGAAACCTTCAAGAGCCTATCAGTATAGTGGTTTTAGCTAATCCGCCGTTCGCGCTAGCGGGACGTAGTCCTGGAAGCCCCGCTCTGTACCCCCCTATATCCCAGCCCCCCAGTCCCCCAGTCCCCCCGTATACGGGGGGATGTAGGGGGGCGGGCCGGCCAGAGTCGGGATGAGAGGCGGGAGCGTTCAACAGGTACAATGCATTCATCATGAGAACCGCTTACCAGTACCGCTTGCGTCCTACCACCAGCCAGATAGCTTTAATGGAGCAATGGCTGCAGCTGCTACGTAGGCAGTACAACTATCGCCTGGCAGAACGGTTCAACGGGTGGGAGCAGAATCGCTGCAATATCCATGCCTGCTCCTTGACGGTCTGTCATCTGCCTGAGTTGAAAGACAAGCCCACCTTCGACTCACAGAAACGAGACTTGGTAAACACAAAGGCTCTCTTCCCCGAATACCAAGCGATTCATTCCCAGGTGCTCCAAGACTGCCTACAGCGGGTACAAAGGGCCTTTGACCGATGGCTAAAAGGTGACCGCAACGGCAAAAGGGCAGGCAGGCCTAGGTTTAAGGGAGTAGGGCGGTATCGCTCCTTCACCTTCCCTCAGATGAAGCAGGACTGCATTCGAGGGCAGTTTATCCATCTGCCCAAGGTTGGGCCGGTCAAGCTGGTCCAACACCGCCCTTTGCCCGACGGTTTTACAAAGTAGCCAACCAGCGCAAAGATTTTCACTACAAGATGGCAAAGAAGTTGTTAAGTAAGGGGAAGCACATTGCTCATGAGGCGCTTACTATTAGGGGTCTGGCTAGAAGCAGACTAGCCAAATCTGTTGATGATGCTGGGTGGGGTGA
This sequence comes from Synechococcus sp. W60.3, assembly GCF_047502615.1. Lineage (NCBI taxonomy): Bacteria > Bacillati > Cyanobacteriota > Cyanophyceae > Synechococcales > Synechococcaceae > Synechococcus > Synechococcus sp. W60.3. The sequence goes on from NZ_JANSHJ010000047.1 coordinate 3,727, forward strand.
GTTCCTGCAAATTTTGGCAGCCAAGGCTGAAAGAGCTGGGCTGTTGACGATTGCAGGGGATCCCCGCGGCAGCAGTCAAGGGTGCTCGGGGTGTGGTCGAGATGTGCCCAAAAAGCTGCATGAGCGGTGGCACGATTGTCCGCACTGTGGGTTGAGGATTGGCAGGGATCACAGCTCGGCGAGGGTCATCAAATCCAGAGCGGTGGGGCGTCCCGTTCTTCAAGCTCAGGAAATGTCCTGCTATTGGGCAGGAGTCACTGGGAAGCCCGCACTCTATGCGTCAGCATGAGTGCGGGAGTACGTCACGAATGTTGGGGGTTTTGGGGAGAGGCAGGCGTGCTTTCCGGCTCGGGTTTGGGGGTGGCTGGGTCTGAGGGAGACGGTTCAGAGGTTGGGCTGCCCGACGAGACAGCCACCATGGCGTGGCGAATCACCAAGTCCCCCAGCTTGTAGCCCGGTTGATATTCGACGGCCACCACATCTTCGGGGTACTCGCTGCTGGGCTGGCGGGCTATGGCCTCGTGCAGGTTAGGATCGAAGGGCTGGCCTACCGATTTCATGCGGGATACGCCCATCTTTTTCAAGCATTCCACCAGCAAGCGATAGACGCTTTGGTAGCTGTTGTGCACCTCCCGCTCGCGGTCGGTCTCCAGCTTTAACTGCTGCTGCGCCCGCTCAAAGCTATCCACCACAGGCAGGATCTCCAGCACAAATTTCTGCCGTTCTTTTTGGCTGAACTCCTCTTTTTCCCGCTGGGTACGCCGTCGGTAGTTCTCAAAATCGGCATAGAGGCGGATGTAGGACTCTTCCTTCTCTTTCAGTTGCTGGCGCGTTATTTCCAACTCCTGCTGGAGCTGCTTTAAGGTTTCGCTGAGATCCTGAGAAGCCTCAGCGCTGGCTTCGCCAGAGGAGGTGCTGGCTTCCGCTTCACGGTCTTCCAAAATCAGCTTCTCCAGCTCTGCTTCTACGTCGATTTCCTCTTCCTGGAGTTCAGGATAGGCATCTTCTGTGGGCATCGGTTGCTTTTCTTCAGCAGTCATGGGTTATGTCGACAAGCGTGATTAAGGAGCAGTAACGTCGGGTGCCGACAGTTTGGCAGTCTCAAAACCAGCGTCGCAATCAGCCAAACTGGGCTCTGTGCTGATCGTATTCTACCGACTCCTCTGCCAGCCAGTTGAGATCCCTAGTTGTTCTAGCCTACCAGCAGGCTGTCCTGGAGCTGGCCCAAGCTCTGGGGAAAGTAGATCTCGGCCAAGTTGGGAATGAGGTGCCAGTTGTGGCGGTAGATGGGCTGGATGGGGGAATGGGTGTGAATGTGGCGGGCGAGAAAGTCGCGGATGCTGTCGGCGGAGATCCAGAGGGTTTGGGCTTCTTGGAACATACTGTAGCCCCCCCCACCGCCGGCGCGGTAGTGGTTGATGGCCAGGCGAAAGGTCTGATCCGGCTGCACCGGCTGGCCGCGAAATTGTAGGGTCACCAAGCGCTCGCCTACAGGGCGGGTGAGATCGAAGCAGTAGTCGATGCCGTGGTAGAGGTCGAAGGTGTAGCCGCGGGCTTCGGGGGCGACGACAGAGGCGGGATCTGCCGGGAGATGCTCGGGATCCAACTGGCGAAAATAGCCAGCGGTCTGCTCGAGGGCGCGTCGCAAGATGTCGCCGGTGATCTCCAAGACGCAGAGGGTGTTGTCGTAAACGGTGAGGCTGTAGGCGTCTTGCAGAAAGATGGGGCCCGCTGCCAGGCCGGCACTGCTGCAGATGTTGACCAGGGAGAGCTCCGCCGAAAGGCCGGCCTCCCGTACCGCCTGCAGTTGGGCCTGATGGAGCAGCTCTGCTAGGGGGTTGGCCCCAAAACGGGCTGCCAGCCCGCCGCGATAGGCACAACGGGCCTGCCCAATGGGCTGGCGGATGTAGCGCAAGGTGGCCTGGTGGTAGGGCTCTGTCAGGGCCAGGAGTTCGGGATCGGCAGGGATCCCTTCCGCAGCCAGCAACTGGGCAGTTTTCCCGACAACTTGCCAGCGTCCGCCGTGGCGCTCCAGCTCCAAAGACACGTGGGAAAGGTGGCTGCCCCAGTAGCCGGGCTGCACCACCAGGGCCTTGGCCCCCCCCAGGCCGGCAATGGTCTGATGGGTGTGGCCGGAGAGGATGACGTCGATGCCCTCGAGCTCGGCCAGGGCCAGCAGCTCGTTTTCCCCCACCAAGCTTTTGTTGCTGGCCCAGCCGCGGCGATCCGGGCTGCGCCAGCCCTCAGGGCTGCGCAGGGGAGGCAGTTGGCTGGAACCGCTGTGCAGGATCAGCACCAACACGTCCACCTGGGGCCGTAGCAGCGACAGGTAGTGCTGGGCAGTTTCCAGCAGGGGGGCAAAGCGCAGCCCCGCAATGTAGTCGGGCCGCTCCCAGGTGTCGATGCGGGGGGTGGTCAGCCCCAGCAGGCCGACGCGGATCCCGGCCTCTTCTCGGATGAGGTAAGGGCGAAACAGCGGATCCCCGTTGTGGCGGAGAATATTGGCGCACAGGGTGGGACAGCGGAGATCGGCGGTGAAATCCTGCAGCACCTGCAGCCCAAAGTTAAAGTCGTGGTTGCCGGGGGTAAAGGCGTCGTAGCCGAGGGCGTTGAGGGCGTGGGCCATGGGATGGGGGGAGACCCGCTCCACCTGGGCATAGTAGGTGCCCAAGGGGGATCCCTGGATCGTGTCGCCGCTGTCGATGAGCAACACTGGATCCTCGCTGGCTGCTCGCACACGCTTGATCAGGGTGGCCAGCTTGGCCAAGCCATGTTCTGCAGGGATCCCGGCAAAGTAGTTCCAGGGATGCAGGTTGGCGTGGAGATCGGAAGTGTGGAGAATTGTTAACCGCATTCCAATATCATAACTGAAGCAAAAGCCGCAATCCAAGCTCCCGTTTTCTGGGGAAGGGGGCCGTCACCTCAGCAAAAACAGCACCTGCACGCAGCCCACCAAAAAACCCAACAGCCCCCCCAAGTTGACGATGGCCTGCAGTTCCTGGCGCACAATTTGCTGAATGGCCTGCTCCAGCTCAGCAGGGGAGGTGGCGTTGACTTTGTCGGCAATCACCTGATCTAAGTTCAACACGGGGATCACCTGCATCATCAGCGATTCCAGATCCCGCTCTAGGTAGCGCTCCAGGATCAAAGCCAGGTCGGCGCTGATCTGATCGATGGAGGCGATCAGCGCCTTGGAGTTGCGCAGGCGACCCAACACCAGGCTGGCCACTTTTTCCCAATCGATGCTCTCCCCCAGCCCCTTGATAACCTCTGGCCCTTGGCTGCGCAGGTAATCTTGGATCCCATCGCGCAGGGCACGGCGCAACTGACGTACGGCGGAAACCGGCAGGTTTTGCAGGGAGAGGTTCTGCAGGATCTCGGTCAGGCGGCGGGGGGCGTTGATGTCTTTGAGCAGATCTTCCAAGATGGCCTCTGCCCCTTCCGGCTCCTCCAGGCAATAGGTGCGCAGGCGCAGCAGGGCGTTTTTGAGGCCAAACAAGTTGGCCACCAGCCAGTAGGAGCCGGTGGCCCGCTCGCGAAATTCTTCATCCAAAGCTTCGATGTTGCGATCGGTGAGAAAATCCACCAGGTTCTGCCGCAACACCTTTGGGGGCAGCGCCTGCTTCAGGATCCACTCCGAAAGCTGCCGGGCTTGCTCGGCGTTGAGGCGCAGCTCTAGCAGCACCTGGTCGAACAGTTGGTTAATCGGCCCCTCCAAAAAAGTCTCCTGGCGGGCGAGCACCTTCACCAGGCGGGGCAACGACTCGTTGAACAGATCGGCCAAGATGCGCGCCAGCACCTGAGCGGTTTGCTGCTGTTGCTCGGGGTTTTGCAGCCGATCCAGCGCCACCCCCAGCAGCCAGCGGATCCCTGCCTGCATGCGCTCAGTTCGCAGCAGCTTGCGGGCCAGATTGTGCAGCTCCTCTGGCGTGAGCAGGGATCCCATGATGGTCTTGGCAATCTGCTTGGCCAGGCGGGGCTGGTTCTGCGGGATCAGGCCGGGCGTGAAGGGGATGCGCCAGCCGAAAATCCGATAGGCCCGGTAGGGCCGGAAGAGCATCTTGATGGCGATGTCGTTGGTGAAATAGCCGATCACCAGCCCGGCCAGGGGGGGCACGACGTAGATCCAAAGGGCCATGGAGCAAACTTGGGGGGATCTTCTCTACTCTACCGACCCGCTCCTGCTCGCTTCTTGTCAAGGCTATTGGATGATCAGGCTCTCGCTCAGTTCCAGTTCCACCAGGGTGTTGGGCTGCAGCGTCACCACCCGGTCGATGTTGGTACTACCTGCAGCAGCACCCGCCAGGCCGCCGGCCAGGATGGGCAAAAAGCCCCATCCCCCTGTGAGCACCCCCAAGGCCAACCCGCCCGCCGCCCCATAGCCCGCCCCACGGGCGACGGTGGTGCCCACATCGGCGTTGCGATCCAACCCAACCGGGAGCAGTGCAGACTGGCCTCTAATGAGATAGGTAGAAGGGCCGATGGTGAGGCGGTTGGCCACAAAGCGGTTGCCGAGGATCTGTTTCCGCAGGTCGGCATTGTCTTCGCCACGACTGAGGGGATCCCTGGGCCTGTAAACCGGCTCAAAGGTGCCCCACACCACACTCCCTGGCGGGATCACCACCTGGCCAAAGCGATCCAGCACTGGCTCGGAGACTTCCAGGTTGGCGCTGATGGCCTGGTAGGGCTGGAAGGTGATGGGTCGGTAGACCGTAAGAGGAATACGGGTGCCGGCAGGCAGCTCGCCCCGCGCGGCCCCAGCCAGGTTCCCCCCTGGGCTGAGGTCGGGCCGCCGTTGATAGGAGTAGGCTTCGCCTGGCGGAGCTGGTCCACCTGGGGCCGCTTGAACGGGCACCACCGGAATTGGGGCCGGGCTCGGATCCCCCGGTGGGGGGAGGGGATCCCCCGTGAGGGGCATTTGCGGCACCTGAGGCACAGGCGGCAGGGCTTGCGGAGCCGTGGAGCCGGGCGGGTTGCTGAGCAGAGGCAGGGTAGGGACGGGATTTGGCTGAGGGGCTTGGGGCGTGAACTCGAACTGCTGGGCAGTGATGGGAGCGACCGCCGCAGCCCACAACACCCCACTCACCAGCCACCCAAAGCCAACCCTTTGCCACGACGGCAAAAACGGCTGCAACGCTGAGCTCATGGATCCCGTCCAGTCACAACTGGCAGTAGCTTAGCATCCTGACCAGCTCGTGCCCACTAGATGTAGTATCTAGGGGCAACCCATTGGCCTTTAAAACACCACTAAAGCCTGTTCATGGGATCCCTCTTGCCTAAGAAGGGCTGGGAGAGGGAGAAGGCAAAGGCTCCACTACAGGCTCTGGGGTGGGGGTAGGCGTTGCTGTTGCGGTCGGAGTCGCTTCCGGTGTGGGCGTGGGTGTGGGAGTCGGCGTGGGTGTTGGAG
>NZ_JANSHJ010000047.1:9143-10022 GCF_047502615.1 Synechococcus sp. W60.3
AAGGTGCCCCACACCACACTCCCTGGCGGGATCACCACCTGGCCAAAGCGATCCACCACCGGCTCGGAGACTTCCAGGTGGCCGTTGATGGCCTGGTAGGGCTGGAAGGTGATGGGGCGGTAAGCCGTGAGGAGAATACGGGTGCCGGCAGGCAGCTCGCCCCGCGTGGCTCCGGAGAGATCCCCACCTGGACTGAGGTCGGGCCGACGTTGATAGGAATAGGCTTCGCCTTGGGGGGGGTGTCCACCTGGGGCCACTGGAACGGGCACCACCGGGATCGGATCCAAAACCGGAGCCGTGGGATCCAGCGGCATTTGCGGCACCTGAGGTACAGGCGGTAGGGCCGGTGGGGCGGCAGAGCTGGGGGAGGGCGGAGCACTCAGCAAGGGCAGGGTAGGGACGGGATCCCCCCTGGGGGGCACCGGCTGAGGGGTGAACTCGAACTGCTGAGCAGCAACCGGGGCAACAGCAGCGGCCATCAACATCCCACCCAACACCCCCCAAAAGGAACTCCTCTGCAACAAATGCAGGAACGGCTGCAAGGTTGAGCTCATGGATCCCATCCGGTCGCAACTGGCAGTAGCTTAACATCCTGACCAGCTCATGCCCACTAGGGGTAGTGCCTAGCGACGACTCAATCGCTCTTAAAACACTATTAAGAAGCGTTGATGGGATCCCTCTTCCCTAGGGGCTAGGAGAAGGTGAAGGCTCCCCGCCAGGCTGTGGAGTCGGAGTGGGCGTGGCTGTCGGTGTTGGGGTTGGTGTTGGGGTCGGTGTGGGCGTGGCTTGCGCGGGTGGCCAAGGGATAGCGCACGGGGGGTGGGTGGCGTTCCCTCTGGGAGCGGGATATAGCGACGCAATGAAGGGGGTGTGTAATCG
>NZ_JANSHJ010000011.1:0-75827 GCF_047502615.1 Synechococcus sp. W60.3
CATTAACCTGGTGGATCTGCCCGCCTTTTTCGGGGATCCCGAGCAAACCTACCTGGGATGGGAAGGTTTGGGGAAAGAGTCTCAAGCAGAGCTGAGGGCCTATGTGGCCGAGCAGATCCGGCCTTGGCTGCAGCAGCACTACCCGGCTTTGGCGCAAGCCCTGATCCCGGAGCTCATCATCTACTCCACCGGGGGCAATCTCCTGGCCTTTTGCCCGGCGGCCCATGTGGACGATCTCTGTGAGGCCATCGAGCGGCGCTACACCGAAGAAACCCTCACCGCTAACGCCTGCGCCGTGGGATCCGCCTTTCGGCTGCTGGAACTGCGCTACGGCCTGTTGCGGGATCCCATCGAACGCACCCCCTGGCTGGATTGGCTGGCGCAACACAAAACCCATCCCCTGGTGAGAGCCTATTTTGGGGATGGCAGCGAAGCCAGATTTCAAGACCGCAAAAGTTTCAACGAGTTGGTGGGTTACCTGGCCGCCCGCTTCACCCACCGCCGCAACGGCAATCCGGATCCCGGTCGCCCCAGCCGCGCCCATCCCGCCTTTTTTGAAACCCATCCCTACCTGCGCCGCGACAGCACCGACCGTCGCCCTGCCATCGCCAAAGCCGACCTGGTCGATCAGCCCTGGCTCTCGGAAGCCACCGCTCGCAAAGCCCTGGTGGGTCGCCAGGCCAAGCGCATTGAAACAGGCAAGCAAGGGTGGTTCCGCAAGTTCCCCACCTGGGATCCCGGCTTTGTGGAAAGCTGGGTAACGCGATTTGCCCGCTTCCTCGACTCTCCCGCCGGCGAGCCCTACCGGGAGCGCTATTTGCAGCCCTGCGCGGGATCCGGCCAGGGGATCGGCGAGGCGCAATCGCTGCGGGAAGTGGCCAACGCCAGCCAGGGCTTTGTGGCCTACCTCTACGCCGACGGCAACAACATGGGCGGCTACGTGCAGCAGATCCAAACCCCAGAGGCCTACCGGCAATTTAGCCGCGACGTTTCCGAGGCCACGGAACAAGCCGTTTACCGCGCCCTTGCCCAGCACCTGCAGGCGCACCGGCTGCGGGGCCTGCCGCCGGATCCGGAAAGCGGCAGAGACCGCAACGGCGAGTGGATCCACCCCTTCGAGATCCTGACCATCGGCGGGGACGATGTGCTGATGGTGGTGCCAGCCCACAAGGCCCTGGACATTGCCGCCACCTTTTGTGAGCAGTTCGAGCAGATCCTGCTGGCCAAATCGGCCACCTACGCCGCCCGCTCCCTCGGCCAGGTGCCGCACCGCTACCCGGCCGACAGCCCAGACCAGCTCTGTCGGCTCTCCACCTCGGCAGGCGTGCTGTTTGCCTCGGAAGACACCCCCATCTACTATGCCGAAAGGCTGACCGAACAACTGTTGAAATCTGCCAAAAGCCGCGCCAAAAAGCTGAAGCCCCGCGATCAAGACTTTTCGGTGGCCACCATCGACTTTCTCTCTTTGAAATCGGTGACTTTGATCGCCTCCAGCATCCAGGATTTTCGCCAGCAGGCCCTGGAGAATCGCCAGAACGGCCACCTCCTCAAGCTCTACGCCGGCCCCTACACCGTCCCGGAGATCCGTGGGCTGCTGAGAACGGTGCAAGCTTTGCAGGCGGCGGATTTTCCCCGCTCCCAGCTCTACCAAATCCGCGGCTTTTTGGAAAAAGGCAAGCGCACCGCCACCCTCAACTACCTCTACTTCCGCACCCGGCTGGGCCAAAAAGGGCAGCCGCTGATCGAGGCCTTTGAACGCACCTGGTGCAAGGCCAAAACCAACGACGGCCACCTTCCCCCCTGGATGTATGTTGAGCCACAGGTATCCTCGTCAACGCCAACCTATGAAACCATCTGGCGGGATCTGGTGGATTTGTACGCCTTTGTGCAAAAACAGCCCCAGGCCGAGGGTCGGCCCGTTCTGGCGGAGGTGGAGTGATGGTGAGACTGGCAGAGCTGCCCCAAGCGGGGCGAACGATCACCTCTATCCCTTTGAGGGCCACCCTCGCCTCTGCCCTGGCGGTGGGAGCCGGCGGCTCCAGCGGCTCCCTGGCGGATAAGCCCCTGCTCAAAGATGCCTTTGGCAGGCTGATCATTCCCGGCTCCCAACTGAAGGGGCGGCTGCGCCACGAGTGCGAGAAACTGGCCCGTGGCCTGGGCTGGGCCATTTGCCGCTCTCCCGACCCAGAGCGCATGTGTCCGCAGCGGGAGGGCAGCGCAGGAAATTTCCACCGCCCCGAATACCAGGTGGAGGGCTACGCCGGATCCCATTGTCTGGTCTGCCAGATATTCGGCAATCCGGCCCTGCCTGCCCGCCTGTGGGTGGAGGATCTCGTCTGCGAGGTGCCGCCAGCAGCTCTGGAACCAACCCTTCGCCCTGGGGTCACCCTCAACCGCCGCCGCCGCACCGCCGAGGATCAGCGGCTCTACCTCATTGAGACCTCTCCCGCGGCTGAGCTGACTTTTTCCGGATCCCTGCAGCTTTTGCCCGATTGCCCTTCCTGGGGCAAAACTCTCCTGTTGGCGGCCCTGCACCACCTGATCGCGCTGGGGGGCAGCAAATCCGCAGGTTTGGGCTGGCTGCACTGGGATCCTGGATCCCTGCAGGCTCTCCAGCCCACCGCAGCCGATTGGGCTTTCTTGGCCCAGGGAGGGAGCTGATGGAAGCCATTCAACTCACCCTAACGGCTCAGTCTCCCTTGGCCATCGGTCGGCAAAAGCCGGGCGGCTCCATCAGCGAGGCCCAGGATTACATTCCCGGCAGCGTGATTCGCGGTGCTCTGGCCGACCTCATGCTCAGCCAAACCCAACATCGCCCTGCCGAGGCGCTGGAAGGAGATTTGGCCGCCCTGTTTACGGCAGCTCGGCCTGCTGTGTTTACCCACGCCTATCCGGGATCCGGCAGCAAGGTCTTGCCGGCCACGGCCTTCAGCTCGAAAAACAATCCCGGCTTCCGCTCAGAGGCGGGCAAAACGGGGGTGTTCGACACGCTCCTGGATCGCTTCTGCTCACAGCGGCTGGGGATCCCGTTCGATCCCACAGAGCCGGACGGCTCCGGGGGAAGAGTGGAGCCCTTAGGGGGGTTCTACAGCCAGCAGGAGTCTGACCTGGGGCCCCGCTACGAACGAGCTGCTGTGTCCAAACGCCTGCTCACGCGGGTGGGGATCAACCGTCGCCGCGCCACTGCTGCCGACCAAATCCTCTACAGCCTAGAGGTGATGAACGAGGGCAAAGCCCGCCCCAATGGGCATCTGGAGCGCTCCCTTTTCAGCGGCTACATCTACCTGCGGGATCCCGAGCTGGCCGAGACCCTCACCCGCTACCTCAACGCCCACGCCCACCTGCTGCGCTTGGGAGGAGGGGTGTCGCGGGGATTGGGCCGGGTCAACGTCACGGCTCGGCGTCTGGCTGCTCCCCGGCCTTCCCTGGCCCAGCGGGTGGAAGCCTTCAACCAAAAGCTGCGGCAGCGCTGGCAACAATGGCAGGTGTTCGGGGATCCCTGGCAGCCCCTTCCGCCGGAGCGACAGTATTTCTCCATTGGGCTGCAGTCGGGGGCCATTCTCAAAGAGCGCTGGCAACGCACCACCGTGCTCACCCCCCAGATGCTCCAGGAAGAGGCCAACTGCGAAGATGGATCCCTGGCTTTGGAGCTGGCCTTCAGCAGCTACGCCTATGTCTCCGGCTGGAACGCTGCCTGGGGTCTGTTCAAAGATGTAGAATTGGTAACCACGCAGGGCAGCGTCTTTCTGCTGAGCACCACGCAACTGGAGCGTTGGATCCCGATTTTGGCGGAGATGGAATACTGGGGGATTGGCGAACGCACTGCTGAAGGATTCGGCCAAATCGAAGTTTGCAGTCCGTTCCATCATCATTTCTGGGAGAACCCGCTATGACCTTCGCCACCAGCGAGATCACATCGGAACAAGAGCTCAAGATCCAACGGCAAATCCGGCTGGCCGAAGATGATCTGGTCGCCAGAATTCAAGCCGCCTTGGATAACTTCAGAGGTCTCAACAGATTGGAAGAGGCCCAATATCGCAACCTATTGCACGTGGCAGCTTCCACCGAAAGCTCAGAGGTGATCAAGAACTTTTTGCGCTACCAGGTGGGGCGCGATGACAAGTGGGGGCGGGGCAAAGACTCTTTGGCAGAAGCCATCATCAAAGACATCGACAACTGGATTCATCAAAGGGCTATAGCCATCGCCAGGGAAGCCGGAATTGAAAGAGCATCCCCCAAAGTCAACGAGATCAAAGTTGACTTGATTCGGCGCTACCTGGGCTATGGGGCCCGCTACCTCAAGTACAAGCGAGAGGGAGGAGGATCCTAGACCGTGACCTACAGCAGTTTTACCCTTGAGAGAGCCATTTCGACCTTTCAGCTCAGGTCAAGAATCATCCATGGCCTGTTTGCAGAGGTTCCACCGACTGAGTGCTCCGATTACTTGAAAATAACCCTAGATCGCTATCTCGGCTTGGCCACCTCGGTCAACAGCGAAAAAGCCCGCTCCGAGTTTATCATCGCCCCTGTGCTGGGAGAGGTGAAGTACCTATGTCGGGATCAAATCTCGCTGTTTTCCGGCAAGGAATTCAACGTGGATCCCGAGAGGGGGTTGGTGGGCCTATGCGACTACATCATTTGCCTATCCCCTCTCCAACTCTACATTCAAGATCCGGTGGTGATTATCGTTGAGGCCAAAAAAGAAGACTTGATCGGGGGTCTGGGCCAGTGCGTTGCCGGTATGGTGGGGGCACAGGTCTTTAACAAGAACTCCAATTCTCAAGTAGACAGTGTCTATGGAGCAGTAACCTCAGGAACCAACTGGCGATTTGCAAAACTCGAGGGTGACCAACTCTTTATCGATGACAGGGAGTACTTTATCTCAGAAATTGCTCAGATCCTAGGGATCCTCTTGAGTTTTATTAAGGGCTCCGTCTCGCTTCGGGAATGGCAAACCTCTGCAGTACAAGCCTTAACTTGAGCAGCCATTTGAGGGAACAATGTTCGACGTTTTCAAAAACCGCTTGGAAATCACCGGCACCCTCACCACCGTGACCGCTCTGCACATCGGGGTGGGCCGCTCCACCGAACCCATCGGCTCGGATTTGCCGTTTCTCAAGGATGCGCTGGGCCGTCCGCTCATTCCCGGCTCCAGTTTGAAGGGGGCGATGCGCTCTCGCCTGGAAAGTTTCTTGCGGGGCATCAACCCAGAGCTGGCCAGGGATCCCGGCGAATTGACCAGCAGCGAGCAATTTCAGATCATCAACCAAATTAAAAATGACTACAAAGGGGACGATGCGGCTCTGACTCAAAAGCTCATTGAGGCCACCGACTGGGTCTCGCAGGTGTTTGGATCCCCTTGGTTGGCCGGCAAGGTGCAGATCCGAGATTTGCCCGTGGTGCCGGAAGCCTGGTTTGGCCAGTACCAAGAGCGGGATGGCGTGGCCATCGATCGGGATACGGAAACGGCGGCAGATGGCAAGCTGTACGACTTGCAAGTGGTGCCTGCCAGCACCCCCTTCCGGTTTCATGCCGTCGTCGAAAATGCCGAGGAATGGGAACTGGGCCTCTTGGCCATTGGCCTGCACCAATTGGAAACGGAACAGATCCCCCTGGGAGGGGGGCGCTCCCGTGGCTTGGGGGTTGTCCGCCTGCAGATCTCGGCAATCTATTGGTTCGACTCGGAAGGGGATCCAAGACGGCTGCTGGCCTACCTTCAAGAGCTGGTGGCCGGATCCCGACAGCCGCTCAGCCCGGAGCAGGCTGCCGCTTTGCGCCAAGACTGGGTGGAAGCCCTGGTTGCCAAATTAACAACCGCCTCTCAACGGCAATCGGTCGGCCCCCGCCGCTAGCCCTATTTCATGTCAGGAGGGATCCCGATGGTCTTCATGGACTCTACAACGGTTGGCGATACGGTCAGCGTTTTCCACCCCTATCGGTTGACAAACTGGACAGACTGCTTGCCGCCCCAAGCCCCTCAACCAAAAGCTCCTGTTCTGGTGTGAAGGATCCCAGGCTATGCACAAACGCTACGTTAACCATTGCACCCTCTGCCTCACCCTCAAGCCCGATGGCCCTGTTCTCATCAAGGCGGGCAAAGAAGGGGCTGACCCGACGAAGCCGGATATGGAGTTCGTCGAAACCTATCACGGCGGCGGGCGAACGGTCTATTTTCCCGGCAGCTCCCTCAAAGGGGCAATTCGCGCCCATGCGGAGCGCATCGTCCGAACGGTGGGCAGCGACAGACGTCCTGAGGGGGGAGGCTTCAAACTCTGGGCCAGCGATCCCCTCGACCAAAAGGCCAATCAATGGCTGGAAAAAATTGAAGAGCCCCACCAGGTTTACGCCCTTTCTTCCTTCACGGATCAGATGTTCGGCAACACAGCCATCGCCAGCCGGGTCCGCATCGAAGATGCCTATCCCAAGCCGGGAACCCCTCTGCGCCTGGAGGAACGTAATGGGGTGGCCATCGACCGCGTCTTCGGCTCAGTGGCGGTGGGGCCGTTCAGCTATCAAGTGTGCGTAGAGGGATCCTTTCAAACCAAGATCCACCTGAAAAACTTTACCCTGGCCCAACTGGGTCTGCTGGGACTGGCGTTGCGGGATCTGGATGAAGGCTGGTTTGGCATCGGCTTTGCCAAGTCCCGCGGCATGGGCACCGTTCGGGTTGAGTACGAGTGGGCGGTGGTGGACTATCCGGGCTGCCTGGTGGATGAGGCAAACAAGCAGATTCGACTGCTGGGATCCCCCCTGACCTGGCCACAGGGATCCCTGTTGGGGGCGGGCGAATTTTTAACCCCCGAAGAGGCAGGCAAATACGGCTTCCCCAAACCCGATTGCCAAGCGGTGCCGGTGGGAGCGGAGCCAATGCCCTTGGGATTTGGGGCGCGGCTGACCTGGGATCAGACGTCTGAGGCCAAGGTGGAACATCTGCTCGCCACCGCCGTAAACAGTTGGGCCAAACTCCTGCAAGCGGAGGCCAAAGCCGTATGAAACCAGCCTACGTCGCCTCCCTCAAGATTCAAGATGGGGCAGAGTCCTCGCTTTCCCAAGTGCTCTCGGCTTGTTTTTCCACTTCTGAAAAAACTTACTCCTTTCTGCGCTGGCCCCATCGAGTCAGCGGCATTCAGGTGGGGATTCCGGCGGATCCCGTCTGTCCAGAGGGGCAAGTTTTCTCCCAACAAGGGGAACTGCGCTGGAAAAGCACCCCCCACGGCTGGGATCTGCTGTATCTGGGGATCCAAGCTCCCCCGGACTCCTTTATCCCTCTGCCGGGAGAGTGGCGGTGGGAGGATCACGCAGCCGACCTGTACGGATCCCAAAATCGAGAAACCCGCTTTCCCAAGCCCCTCAGCCATCCCCAAGATCTCAAGGTGGGCCAGCGCTACTTCCGAGATGAGCGAACTGCCCGCGTTCACTTTATTGCCCTGATTCCGAGGTGACCATGACCCCCCAAGGCCCTCGCCCATTGCCCAACCAGGCTGCCTCTGCAAGATCGTCTGCCGGCAACAGCAGTCCAGGTGGAGGCAAACCAACCGTGTTTCCCAAACCCTACGAGCTGATCCCGTTTCCCACCCAGCGCCCCACGCTGGAGCGGCCCGCCGGCCACGCCCAGTTCCATCCCGATAGGTTGCACGGCACCCTCTTCCTCACCCTAACGGTGCAGACTGCCGTCCACATCTCCACCGGCCACTTGGCCTTGGGCAGCGATGTCGGGGTGAAAGGGATCCCGGTGCTCAAAACCATGACCACCACTCCCAACGGAAGGCTTAAAATCCAGGGCAGCTCCCTCAAGGGGGCCATCCGGGCCATGTACGAGGCGATCACCAACAGCACCCTTGCGGTGATGACGAGCCGGTACAAAAATCAGATCCCCCCGGAGCGGCACCCCTGCCGCAACAAGGAGCAGCTTTGTCCGGCCAGCCGCGTTTTCGGTGCCCTGAACTGGCAGGGATTGGTGGAGTTCAGGGATGCCATTGCCACCAGTGCCGGATCCGGCGGTGGATCCCTGCCCCCCCTGTACCGTCCACGCCCGGATCAGTGCAAAGCTTATTTTCAGAAGGAAAACGGCAGAGTCATCGGGCGCAAGTTCTACTACACCCACAAAAACGCGTTGCAGGACAGTTCAAGGGGAACGCCCACCCAGCACGCGATACAAAACACAGTTTTCAAAACCCAAATCCACTTCAAAAACCTCACCCCTGCCGAGCTGGGCACCTTGCTCACGGTTTTGGGGCAGGATCCCAACCATCCCATGCTGCTGAAGGTGGGGGGCGGTAAGCCCGTGGGCCTGGGATCCCTGCAGGTCACCCTCGACAAGATCGAGCGGCCCGGCAACCTAAAAGATCGCTACAGCCGCTACGATCCCCCAGAAGCCGATACCCTGGAAGGAAAACGCCTCCAAGCCTTTGTGCAAGAGCAAATTCGAGCTGCCCAGGGCTACATCTTGCCCGAACAACTCAAGCGATTGGCCGCCATCCTGAGTCCCACTGCTCTGCGCGAGCCGCCCACCGGAGTGTACTGAGGGTTCCCCCATGCTGTCAGACACTGTCGATCTCAGCCCCCAATCTTGGGATCTCGCCCACGGCATCGCCCTGACCTTGGCCAAGGAAAGGGTGGATGTCAACGAGTTGAGCAAATGCGTCGCCTATCTGCGCTCGGTTGCCCATCACCCTGACGCGGGATCCCGCTTTTTCCGATTCACCGGCGAGCTGGTGCGGGAAAATGGCCTATGCCGTACCCAACAAACCAGAAGGTACCATCAGCTCATTGACGAAACCTGCAAAAGGTACTTGCAACCTCTGCAAGACAGGCCGGCGGAGATGCTGCAGATCCTGGGCTGGGCAGCCCGGCTGGCCCGCTACTACAAGGATGGAGGGATCCCCATTGGCGAGATTCCACCACCTCAGGGATCCCGACCCAACGACAACTCCGGTCGCAAGGACTCCGTTCCCCAAGGGGCGGGAAACAAATCCCAGGACGACAGACAACAACAAAACCATCAACACCAACAAGACCAGGCCCAGCATCAGGCCCGCAAAGCCCGCTTCCAGACCGGGCAAAAGCTGAAGGCCACCATCACCAACATCAAGGGCAACGAAGTCACCTTCCAGATTCTGGACACAGACACCAAGCTCACCCAGAAGGAGCCCAAACGGGCGGGATCCCTCTCGGTGGGGCAAGAGGTGCAGGTGGAAGTTCTGGATCTAAAGGAAGATGGCAGAATCCGCAAGGCCAAGCTGCTCTGAGCACAAAGCGGAACAGAGCCCTCGAAAAGTTTGAGTTAACCGGCCATCCATGCAGACCATCATCATGACGGTGGGCACTTCCTTGCTCACCAATCCCGACAAGAACCTAGAGCCGCAGCGCCCCTGGCTGGGACAAAAAACCATTGGGGATCCCCAGCGTGCTCTGGCCTGGATGAAAGAAGCAGACCTGGAATTGATCAGCGCCGATCGCGCCAGCGGGACGGAGTCCTTAACCAACACCTACTTGCGGCTGGATCCCACCTCGAATGATGCCTTGATTTTGCTGCACTCAGAAACCCCCGACGGATTGGAGTGTGCCCAGATTTTGAAGCTCTTTTTTGAGCAAGAGCTGGGTCAGCAGCAGGTCTCTTTGGTTCCCCTTCCCGGCATCAACTACGAGCTAGAGGGATCCTCACTGGAGCGGATGGCCGAGCTGTTGAAACAGTTGGCAGAGAGCGCCAGGGGGATCGTCACCTTTGCCGCTACCGGCGGGTTTAAAGCCCAAGCCATGATCATGGCCGTGGTGGGCAGCCAATTGGGGGTCCCGGTTTGCTACATCCATGAGCAATACAAATCCCTGGTCTACTTGCCCTACCTACAGCCGCAAGTTCAGCCCCGGATCCCCAGATCTCCCCGATTCAGGCCGAGATCGCTCCCAGATCATCCAAATCCGAAGCGATGCCAGCCATCACCGACCCCGCAGTTGGGCCAAAGTGGAAAGACTCCTGCGAGACATTCCCTGGGTGGATCTGGTTCGATACGATCCACACGCCTACGCTGCCCCCAAAAACAGCGTCAAAGCCTCAAACCGCAAAACCGAAGATGGCCGCCACATTCTGTGGATCCACCTCCACGAGAGCCAGGACACCCATCTTGCGGTTCGGGTGGAGACCACCGGCTATACCCCCGACCACCTGGAGCAGGCTGCCGCCGAGTTGCGGGAGCGCCTTGGCCGTCTCCTTTAGCTTTTGCTCAACTGCTGGGCCACGAGTTGTACGATGGCCTGGGCCGCACCCGGACTGCCCCCTAGACGTTGCAATTCCCTCTGCATCTGCTGACGCCGCTCGGGATTAACCAACAGGGCTCGCATCTGTTCGGCCACCTGGGCTGGGCGCAAATGGCTTCGCAGCTCCGGCACCACCTCGTGTCCGGCCCAGATGTTTGGCCAAGCCAGGTGGCCCAACCACTGCAGGGCAATTCTGTTGATGAGGCGGGCTAGCCAGGTGCCCAGGCCAGGCAAGCGGGCCAACAGGCCAGGGATCCCGTCCCAGGCGCGCATAGCTTCTAGCTTGTTGGTGGGGATCGCCACCACCATCGGCACCCCTAAGTAGGCCAGCTCGGCGGTGTTGGCCCCAACTGTGGTTAGGCAGAGGTCGCAGTTGGCCAGCACCGAATAGGCAGGGAAACGGGTCCACAGCTGTACCGCGGTGCCAAAGGGGGTGACGAAGTGGGATCCAAGATTGGTTTGCTCCAGGGTGGCGGAGGTGCCGTAGATGATGGCCATATCGGGGTTAAGCCGGGGATGGGCATAGGCCGCCAGGGATTGTGGGGTCTGTCCAGGAGCCACCGGGATCACAAAGCGGACGTTGGGCAACAGCTGGCGCAATTCATCGGCCACCGCCAGCACCAGCGGCACCCCCAAGGAGAGCTTGGCCGGCTTGGAGCCGGGGAGCAGCCCCACCTGGTAGTGGGTGCGGATGCTATCGCCAAGACGTTGCCAGCCGCGCGGCAGCAAGGCTTCGTCGGCAGAGGTGGGTTCCACCTTTTCCGGTGCCGTTCGCAGCGATCCCAGCTCCTCGATGGGATCGGGGAGGGGCTGGAGGAGGGTGGAAAAGCCTGCCGTCGATTTGGGAGCAGCGCTAGGAGTCGGCGGGGGAAGGGAGCGGCTGCTGAGCCAGCCGGGAAGAGGTATCCCCGGCAAGTAGACAGCACTGGCCACGCCATCGGCCATCAGATCCCCGACCACGTGCATCTTGGCAGCCCAGCGGTGGCCCAGGAGGCGTCCCCCGTCGTAGCGACGTTTGATCTCCTCCGTCCGCACCGCAAAAACGTCTACCCAGGGTCGCCAGCGGGGCCGATGCTCGGCATACACCACCACGCGGTAGCCGAGACGACGGGCAATCCAGACAGCAAAAAACTGATCCCCCCCCAGAAACAGCACCACCCCCCGTTTGGCCCAGTCCCAAGCTTCTTCGGTTTGGCCAGTGAGCAAAAAAGCTAGAAAAAAATCGGGATCCTGAACCCGATCGACCTGGATAAATTCCTCCGCTATCTTCATCTCTTGCCCAGAAGCGTGCGGACAAGGAGAGAGGACCAGGGAAAGACGGGCCTGGGGCAGTTGCTGGCGCAACTCGAGGACAACTGGCCGCACCCAGGTGAGCAGCTCGCCGGGGCCGTTGGAGAGGATGAGAATGTCGTAGGGAGGCTGGCCGCCGTTCACTGAGACCCTTAGGGAGAGGGGGCAAGAACTTTGCCGCTATTGTATTTGCCTTCGGGCGCCAGGAGGCAACAGCTCCCAGCCCTTGCTCAGGGTTCAACTCCGAGGAGGGTCGCAGTTTTGGTCCAACTGACTTTGCAACCACCCTTGGATATCCCGCAAACTTTCTGGGGAAACCTCGTGGCCCATTGCGTACTCGCGATAAGTAAAGCTCAGGGGCAGCAAAGCAAAGTAGTCGCGGATCTGGCGGCCGAAAGCCACAGGCAAAACGGTATCGGCGGTGCCGTGAACCACCAGGATCTTCAGATGCTGCATCCGGGCTGGCTCTACCGCCTCGGCCAGGATCTCTGGCGAAAGACGACCGCTTATTGCCACCACGCCGGCTAGCTTCTCAGGCTGGGTTAGAGCCAGATATAAGCTCATGATTGCCCCTTGGCTAAACCCCAGCAAATAGACCTGGGCCGGATCCAAGGAAATGTCGGCCATTCCCTGGGACAAAGCCTGATCCAGAAAGCAGCTTAAAAGCTCCCGGCTGCGGCGGGCTTGCTCGGGATCCCCCACCAGCCCTTCCGGCGTCCAGGCCATTTCAAACCAGGCAAAGCCACCTGCCCCCCAGGGAAGCGGCGCCCTTAGGCTAATCACCGCCAAGCGGGGATCCAAGTAAGGGGCCAACTGGAGGAGATCCCCCTCATGACTGCCGATCCCGTGCAGCATCACCAACACCGGCGCCTTGCCGGGCCCGGCGTGGCGGGGGGGTTGAAAGCGGTAGGCAAGGGGCAGCGGGGAAGACACTGCAATCCTCAGAAATCGAGACCAATGCCGCCTAGACCCAATCCCGAGGCTGGCGCAGCACTTCGTAGAGCTTAGCTTCCCAGCTATCGGGCGGTGGCTCGTAGCCGTATTCCCAGCGCACCAAGGGCGGCAGCGACATCAGGATCGACTCGGTACGGCCTTGGGTCTGGAGACCAAAGACCGTGCCCCGGTCGTAGACTAGGTTGAACTCCACATAGCGGCCGCGCCGGTAGAGCTGGAACTGGCGTTCCCGCTCCCCCCATTCCATCCCCTGCCGCCGCTCTACAATCGGCACATAGGCGGGCAAGAACGCCTCGGCACAGGCTTGCACCAGCTCAAAGAGGTGTTCCCAACTGCGGGATCCCACCCGCACCTGGAGGGGCGGCGGCTCAGCGGCGAGCTGCTCGGGATCCGCTTCTGCCTCGCCCTCAGGACGGTAGAGCAGCCCAGGCCGGTCGTCTTGATAGTCAAAGAAAATGCCGCCCACGCCGCGGGCCTCGCCCCGATGGGGCAAGAAGAAGTAGCGGTCGCACCAGATCTTGAAAGCCGGGTAGTAGGCCGGATCCAGCCGGTCGCAGGCCGCCTTGGCAGTGCGGTGAAAATGGGCCGCATCCTCCTCAAACAGGTAGTAGGGGGTGAGATCCATGCCGCCGCCAAACCACCAAACCGGCCCCGCCTCAAAATAGCGGTAGTTGAGGTGAACCGTCGGCACGTAGGGGTTGCGGGGGTGCAACACCATCGAGGTGCCGGTGGCGTAGAAAGGATGCCCTGCTGCCTCTGGGCGCTGTTTGCAAATCGAAGGGGGCAGCTGGGATCCAAACACCTCGGAAAAATTGACCCCTCCTTGCTCGAACACGCCTCCCTGCTGGATAACCCGCGAGCGTCCACCCCCTCCTCCGGGACGCTCCCAACTGTCTTCCCGAAACTTGGCTTTGCCGTCCAGTGCTTCTAGGCGAGCGCAGATCTCGTCCTGGAGGTGCCGCATAAACTGGCTTACTCGTTGACGGGCATCTGTTGGCGGCGCTGTCGGGCTTGCGGTCAGCATCATCGTCTTTCCATCTCTTGAAACGGACAGAACAACCTCCCTCTGCTAAGGGCAGACCCAAGGCTCAAGCCCCGCAGGCGCGGAGAACCCTTTTTCGGCGATCTAGGCCACTCCTAGGATTTTAAGTGGGAACGACCTCCTGGGGGCGAAGCCGAGCCCACTTGTTCCGCTCCTCGCGAAAGCTCTGGCAGGCCACCACATCCCACTCCATCTCGGTGCCGCCGTTGCGGATGTTGACGTTGATCTGGGGTCCTTGCGGCTCAAAATCTGGCGTCAGGGTGAGGTGGGGCTGCTGGTGCTGCGCTTCCACAGCGTGATAGGTGGTGCAACGATCCACATAGTAGCAGTGAATACAAATGCACATGGCTGCTGCCTACCCGAAAGAGTCTGTGACCTCGACGATAGCATTCTCAGAGGCGGGGGATCCGGCTTGCTCAACCGACTCCTGAGGCATTTCTTAGGAAAGAGAGACATCTCCCCTTCTCTCGTCTAAAATCTCAAGATACTCATCCACCCATGAGGCTAAGGTTTGGTTCCTAGTCAGGATCGAGTCAACCAGGCTATCCCGAGAAATTGCCATGAACACCCACACCCGCTACCGCTTTACCTGCACCCTCTCCTTTGGGGATATCTACGGCCAGATCATCGTTTGGCTAATCGTGATTTTTGCCGGCCTGGGTGCCGCCCTCTCTTTGATGAATAGCCCCCTCTACGCCTTTCTCACCATCGCGCTGATCTTGGTCATCTCCCTGCCTTTTCTGCTCTTTGCCTTCGTGACGACGCTGCTCAACCACATCGAGTTTGTGGCTGTTCCACCGGAAGAAGAGGAAGAGCGCGCTGCGGCAGCCGAGTCGCCGGTGACCGTCAGCTAGCAGCCATCTGAACCTGGCGGCCCCGGGTATCCGTGGGGGCGCGGGACAGGGGCACTTTCTCCTTAATACTTGTTTAAGCTTTGTCAAATTTTGTCTATAATCGGGGCTAGCAGCCCTGCTGGCTGGCCCCTTTGCCTTTGCGCTTCCTAGCTCAAGGAAACAGCCGGGGTTGGCTCAAGGAAGGGCTGCAGGAAAGCGTAGGAAAAGGTGTGTGCAAGGGTGATGAAGGCAATGGAAAATAGCTTGGCCCAGCTCGACTACCGAGTGTACCGGCTGGCGCGGCTGTTGAGCGAATACCTCAACTTGGGGAGTTAATTGCAGTTTCCGCCGGATCTTTGGAGGGTGAGCCGCTGGCTCCCCCTCAGTTTTCCGCCCGCTGAAGTGGATCTGGCGTCAGCGACCGGGATCCCGTAAGCTAGCTAACCTATCTCCCGTTGCATCCCCTATGCGGATCCCGTCCTGGTGGCCAAAGCTAAGTTTTCAGGTTTGGCTAATCTTTATCGGTCGGCTGCTCTCCCAAACCGGAACCGGCTTTACCCTGTTCTACGCCAGCCTCTTTTTCGTCAATCAGGTGGGGCTGACAGCTACCCAGGTGGGTTTGGGCCTGGGCTTGATGGCCTTTACTGGCGTATTTGGCCGCATCCTCGGAGGTTCGATGGCAGACGGAGCTTGGGGCCGCCGCTCCACCTTGATCCTCTCGCTGGCCATTTCCGCGCTGGGATCCTTCGGCTTTGCCCTTTCCCGTGGCTTCTGGAGCTTTGCCTTGGCCAACCTGGTGGCGGGGTTTGGGCAGGGCCTCTATTGGCCGCCGGCGGAAGCAATAGTAGCGGATCTAACCCCGCGCGAGCAGCGCAACGAAGCCTATGCCCTAAACCGCCTGGGGGATAACTTGGGCCTGAGCCTCGGCGTGGCCATGGCCAGCGCCCTGGTGGCTCTGACGAAGAACTACCGCCTCTTGTTTATTATCGACGGCCTCACGTACTTGATTTTTTTAGCCCTGCTCTGGCTTTGCATTCGGGAAACTCGGGTAGCTCCGTCGGCGGCAGAGTTCGCAGGCTGGAAAGCCGCCCTGAGGGATCGCCCCCTATTGGTGTTTGCCGCGGCCAACATTTTCTTCACCACCTACATTGCCCAACTCAGCAGCAGCTTGCCCCTTTACTTGCGCAAGGGGGCTGGGATGCCTGAGGTACAGATTGGCACGTTGTTTGCTCTGCACGGCGCCCTCGTTGCCCTGCTGCAGATGCCGGCAGCTCGTTGGCTCAATCGCTGGACGCGTGTCCGCGCCCTCCGGGGATCCGCACTGATGTGGGGGCTGGGATTTGGTTTGGTTTGGCTCAGCGGCCTGGCGGCCCAGTTGGGAGCGATGCCGGCTATAGGGATGGCGGCCTTGGCCTTGGCAGTGCTCTCGTTGGCCTTGGTGAGCTACAATCCCTCCGCTTCGGCGCTGGTGGCAGATTTGGCCCCGGATCATCTGCGGGGGGTGTATCTGTCGGTCAACTCCCTCTGTTGGGCAGCAGGCTTTGCCCTTGGGCCGCTAATTGGGGGAGTGGCTCTGGATCTGCCGCCAGCGTGGGCAGGCGGGCTGTGGTTGTTTTGGGTGGCCAGCGTTAGTCTTGTCTGGGGGATCCTTAACGTTTTGGATGGCCTTCTGCCCCTTCGCGCCAAGGAGGCTGCTCCCCTGGCCAGCAAGCTCTAGGAGGAGATGGGCAGCTTGTTAAGCTAATGTTACCTTCAGCTTTCTGAACATGCGTCTGAACATGCGTCGTATTTGCATCCTTGGGGGCGGCTTTGGCGGGCTGTACACAGCCCTGGAGCTTATCTGCCGACCTTGGCCGGAGCCGCCCGAGATTACCCTGGTGGATCGTCAGGAGCGCTTTGTCTTTGCTCCTTTGCTCTACGAGCTGCTCACTGGTGAGATGGAAGAGTGGGAGGTGGCCCCCCGTTTTCAGGATCTGCTGCCGGAGGGGGTAGAGTTTCGCCGCGGCGCGGTGCAGTCGGTTGACCTCCAAGACCACCGCGTCTTTTTAGCAGAAGGGCAGACCTTGGAGTACGACGCCTTGGTGCTGGCCCTGGGAGGGGAAACTCCCCTGCAGGGCGTGCCAGGAGCAACAGAGTTGGCCTTTCCCTTCCGCACCCTGGCCGATGCCCAGCGGCTGCGGGCCCACTTGCAGGCCCTAGAAGCGCGGGATCCGGCTCAGGCGATCCACCTGGCTATTGTGGGGGCGGGGGCCAGCGGCGTAGAGCTAGCCTGCAAATTGGCTGACCGGCTGGGATCGCGCGGCCAGATCCGGCTTATTGAGGTGGGATCCCAGATTTTGTCGGGGTTTGCCCCCTCCAGCCGGGAGGCGGCCCAGGCGGCGCTGGCCCAACGGCGGGTGCAGGTGGAGTTGCAAACCAAGGTCTTGGGCATCGAGGCCCTGGGCGAGAACGGCGCCCCTCCCTTCCGCCTGCAACTGCAGCGGCTGGCGGCCCAAGAGATGGCCACGGATCTTGTGGATGGCGTGCTGTGGACCGTCGGAACCCGACCGGCAGCGGTGATTGCCAACTTGGATCTGCCCAAAACTGAGCGGGGACGGCTGCAGGTTTTGCCCACCCTGCAAACTCCCACCTTCCCAGAGATCTTCGCGTTGGGAGATGCGGCGGCGGTGCTGGATGCCAGTGGCCAGCCGGTGCCCGCCACTGCCCAAGCGGCTTTTCAGCAGGCCGGCTATTGTGCTTGGAACCTGTGGGCTCTGCTCACGCAGGAGCGGCCCCTGCTGCCGTTCCGTTACTTCTCTCTGGGGGAGATGCTGAGCTTGGGAGTGGATGCGGCGGTAGTCTCCACCCTCGCTGGCCTCACCCTAAGCGGCCCCTTGGGCTATTTGGCCCGACGAGCTGCCTACCTGGTGCGCCTCCCTACCCTGGAGCACCAGCTCAAGGTGGGATGGAACTGGATCGCCCGCCCGCTGTGGCAGGCGCTAGGATCCCTGTAGCTGACGGGAGCGCTCGTAGGCTGCCTGCACCGCCCGCATCAAGGCCCCCCGCACCCCCGCCTGTTCTAGGGCTTGGATCCCGGCAATGGTCGTTCCCCCTGGGCTGGTAACCTGATCCTTGAGGAGGGCGGGGTGAAGGTTCTCTTGCTGCATAAGGGCGGCAGTGCCCGCCAAGGTCTGCACCGCCAACTGAGTGGCGATGGAGCGCGGCAACCCCACCCCTACCCCGCCGTCGATCAGCGCCTCCAGGATCACCGCCAAATACCCTGGCCCCGACCCCGAAAGGGCCGTCACCGCGTCCATCTGGCTCTCCGGCACCGTCACCACCTGGCCCACGGCGCGAAATAGCTTCTCCACCTGCTCTACCTGGGCGGGCGTCACCCCCGGCCCGTAGCTGATGGCCGTTATGCCCGCCCCCACCAGCGCCGGCGTGTTGGGCATGGTGCGCACCACCTTTTGCTGGGGAAAAGCCTGCTGCAACTGCTGCAATGGGATCCCGGCCATAATCGAGATCACCAACTGCGTGGCGGACGGCTGGCCCATCTCTGCCACCACCTGCGGGAAAACCTGGGGCTTGACGGCCAAAAATAAAATCTCAGACTCTCCTGCTTGGGCAAGATCCGCCAACAGCCGAATGCCCAGCTCCTGCTGTAGGGTATTGGCCTTGTCCGGGTCGGGCTCCCGCAAAGCCACCTGAGCTGCAGGATAAACTCCCGCGGCCACCCAACGCCGCAGCAGGGCGGATCCCATGGCTCCACCCCCGATTACACTCAGCAGCGGTCGCTCCATGCCGGCTAGTGCTGCCCCACCGCCTGCAAATGTTCATAGCCGCTGGGCCAGAGAGGGGTGGGGCTTTGCAGAGGGCGCTGCAGCGGCGGCATCCCTTGGCTGCTTGGAGTAGAGACCGTCACCGTGCTGGGGGTGAACAAAAAAATGTTTTCGCCAATGCGCTCTTGGTGGCCATCGATGGCGTAGGTGCCGCCGGCAACAAAATCCACAGATCGCTGCGCCTCGGCGGGATCCATCAGGGTCAAGTTCATGATCACCGTCTTGCGCTCCCGCAGGTACTGGATGACTTGTGCCATCTCGTCAAAGCTGCGCGGCTCCAGCACCACCACTTCGCTAGTGGGTGGGTTGACGCCCGGTAATCCAATCACGTTGCTCCCCATACTGCCCCCCCCTAGGCGATCCCGATGTTGACTGCGCCGATGGCCCCGCGCCTCTTCTCGACCGACAGACCCTTCCCCAGCTTCCACTCCCCGCTGTCGGCGTCCGCGTGGAAGGGCACTGGCTTCCTGCTCTTCGGGAGCCGGTTGAGAACGGCGTCCCTCGTAGAGCAGTTGGTAATCCTCCTGCCCTTCCATCTCAGGGTACTCCTCCAGGCTGTCCACGGGATCATTTAGGCCCACAAAATCTCTTACCCTGCTCCAGATTCCATTGACGTTCATCGTCCACATCCTCACTACAGGTCATGGTTTGCGGCAAGCGCAGGATTCAGGCTCCTGATGGGATCTTGAGTAGCCCACTCCAGCCAAAGGGCATCTCCAGCCTCATATTTTTAGTTAAAGTTTTTCAAAAGGCCGAGACAGGGTTTGCTCAAGAAGCTGCCAACGCAGGTTAACAAAACCCATGGACTCGACGAGTCGAGTTTACCCAGAAGAAGTAAAGATGTCATCCCACTTGTCCGGCCATTGCTCTGGCCAGAGTCAACTCTGCTCCTCGTCCGGCTTGAACACGTGTTAACAGAGGTGACGCCAATGATTACAAACTTACCTAAAATTTGCCCTGCGAGGGAAATTTTAGGCAGGATTCCCCTGTTTTTGCCCGATCCAGGCCGAACTCCAGCCCTGAGCGTGCCTTGCAGGGCAGCTCCGGAGTTGGACGGCTTTACACAAAATTTAATCACAATTTAACGGCTTCATAGAGACTCCATCTATCTATTTCCGTTCGGCATCGGCAAACAAAGCGCGCCCCAGCCGGATCAAGTTAGAGCCTGCTGCCACCGCCAGGGGGTAATCGTCGGACATGCCCATGGAGAGGGTGTGCAACTGCAGATGCTCGTAGCCGCTGCGCTGGATGTGATCGGCCAGCTCGGCCAGCTTGCGAAACAGCTCCAGGGCTGCCTCTGAGCTCAAGCCCAAAGGCAAAATGGTCATCAGGCCCACAATTTGCACCTGCAGCAGTTGATTCAGTTGCGGCAGGCTTTGCAACAGATCGGGGATGAGCCAGCCAAATTTATGGGGATCCGGGGCCAATTTCACCTGCAGACAGAGCTTGGGGGTGAGGTGCAGCTCCCAGGCTTTTTGGTTGATCAGCTTGGCCAGGCGCAGGCTATCGACGCTGTCAATCCAGGCAAATTGTCTGAGGGCCGGTTTGACTTTGTTGGTCTGCAGGTGCCCGATCAAGTGCCAGACAATATCGGTCAGATCCTGCAGTTGCGCCTGTTTGGCGGCTGCCTCTTGCACTCGACTCTCCCCAAAATGGCGGATCCCGGCCCGATAGGCGGCGCGGATGTGGTTGACGCTGTAACCCTTGCTCACCGCCATGATTTCCACATGCTCTGGGATCTGGGCGCGGATGGCCTGAATGCGGCTGTGGATGAGCTCTTCGTCGACGGGGGGCGGCGACGGTTCAAGGGAGCTGGAAGAAGGCGGAGACATGGCTGGGGCCACCTGGGAAGCTAGCAGAAGATCTCGGCAGAGAGAGTCCAGTCCTCATTTTGTCTGGATGCTTCGAGATTGGAGCCGGTGCTCCAGCGGCCAGGTGGAAACAGGGGGAACCCGGCCATAGCCCAGTTCTTCTGGAGCTTAGCCCAAGGCCGCCGCCAGGATCTGATAGGCCAGCTTGGCGACGGTGAAGGCGCTGCGGCGATCGGTTTCCCGTTCCCCGGTGACCGCCAGCTCCACCACATCGGCGCCGATGATTTGCCGCTGCTGCCCCAGTGCCCGGATCAGTTCCACCGTCTCCCACCAGCCCAGTCCACCCGGTTCGGGGGTGCCGGTGGCCGGCACAACAGCAGGATCCAGCCCGTCCACATCCACCGTCAGGTACACCTGGGATCCCAGCGTGGCGATCACCTCGGGGATCCACTCCTGGGCGGGCTTGTGGTGCAGGCTGTGGGCGAAGAAGGTGTGCAAGCGGTGCTTGCGAATGGCCTGGCGGTCTTCGGCGCAGATGGAGCGGATCCCCACCTGGGTGAGGCGACCGCCCACTTGCTCCACCACACGGGCCATGGCGGAAGCGTGGGAATAGCGGGATCCCTCGTAGCTGTCTCTCAGGTCGCAGTGGGCATCGATCTGCAGCACGTGCAGCTCTGGGTAGTGGGGCAGGTGGGCGGCAACCAAGGGGCCAGTGATGGAGTGCTCCCCGCCGATGGAGAGCAAAAACCGCCCCGGCCTCACCCACTCGGCGGCGCGGCGCTGGATTGCGGCCATGGCCAGCTCATGAGTGTCCAGCCCCTCGAACTCCACTGGCGGCGCCGTCCAGTAGCGGGAGATCTCTGCGGCAAAGTTGGGGTGGAAAGCCGGCTGGCAGTCTCTCACCTCGTCGTAGATCTCCACGTACGCCGAAGCCTCCAGGAGTGCTTGGGGGCCTTTGGCGGTGCCTTTGCCGTAGGAGGTGGTGGCCTCGTAGGGGATGGGCAACAGAATGGCTTGGGCCATCTCCGGATCCGGCTCAGGCAGGCCCAGGAAGGGGAAAGGAGAGCGGTACATGGCAAGAGCACAAGAAGGGATTCCTATTTTATTGAAAGATCTTGCGATAGTCCGAAAGGATTGGGATGGATCCCTTGTAG
This sequence comes from Synechococcus sp. W60.3, assembly GCF_047502615.1. Taxonomy (NCBI): domain Bacteria; kingdom Bacillati; phylum Cyanobacteriota; class Cyanophyceae; order Synechococcales; family Synechococcaceae; genus Synechococcus; species Synechococcus sp. W60.3. Next base: position 21,160 of record NZ_JANSHJ010000011.1, read on the forward strand.
GATGGCAGCAAACCCTCTAGACTGAGCAAAGGTTTCCACAGCCGATTTGCTTGCACTCCTCCTGTGTCCCGTTTCCACAAGCTGACAAGCCTATGACCACAGCCTCTCAAGCTGCCCTTTTCGACGCCCTTGCCCGGCGCCGTGCCCTCAAGATCATCAGCGGCCTGCAAAACTTCGACCTGCAGTCGGTGCTGAAAGTCACCCGCGCCGCCCAGGAGGGAGGAGCCACTTGGGTGGATATCGCCGCCAGTCCCGAATTGGTGCAGCAGGTGCGAGCCCAGATCGAGCTGCCCATCTGCGTGTCGGCGGTGGACCCGCAGCAATTGGCTGCTGCCGTGCAGGCGGGGGCCGACATGGCCGAGATCGGCAATTACGACAGCTTCTACCCTTCGGGCCGCATCTTCTCCGCTGCGGAAGTTCTAGATCTCACTCGCCAAACCCGCTCCCTGCTGCCGCGCACTCTCCTGTCGGTTACCGTTCCCCATACGCTGCCTTTGGATCAGCAGGCGGAATTGGCAGAGAAACTGGAGGATCTGGGGGCCGATCTCATCCAAACCGAGGGCGGCACCAGCGCTGAGCCCCGTCACGGCGGATCCCTGGGCCTAATCGAGAAGGCTGCCCCCACCCTGGCTGCCGCCTATGAGATTAGCCGGGTGGTCTCGCTGCCGGTCATCTGCGCCTCTGGCCTCTCAGCGGTGACGGTGCCCTTGGCCATCGCTGCCGGTGCTTCAGGAGTGGGGGTGGGCAGAGCTGTCAGTCGCCTCCAGGATGAAGTGGCCATGGTGGCCCAGGTGCGGGCGCTGAGGGAAGCTTTGTCTGAATCACGGGTGTCGGCGCTTGTTTGACATTGGATGGGAGAGTCCTTTTCCCGGTGGGGTGGCAGGGCGCGGTGTGGCTCTGGCCGAAGCGCAGTTGGAGGTGGGTACCTCCACCACCTTGCCGCCGCAGGCGGCACCGCTGGTGTTGCCTCCCCCGCCGGTGGGAGTTCGACAAATTAGAGAGGATACCGATCCTGAGCAAACCGCCGATATGCCCCTTTCCCTTCTGGCCGAACAGGTGCTGGAGGCGGTGTGCGAAGCGCAAATCGATGCTCAACGGGCCCTGGCCCTCATGCCCGACCTGAGCGAATCCCACATCCGTGCTGCCTGTCCCAAGCGGCTGATCCCCAAAAGCTGAAGGAAAACAAAGGCTGCCCCAGACCTTGGGTTGACAAGTATCCGAAAAACAAGCTAGAGTAAGCGCGCTCCAGAGGAAGGGTGCTCTAACGGCCGGATGTGGGCGCAATTTGCCCAGGGGATCCCCCGTGCGGATTCGCTCCCCACACCAATCTATCTAACTGGGCATCGCCAGGGTGCATCCTATGTGATGCAGGGTTTTACGGTTACCGACAACATTGTTTCACTAATTTGAAATTCTCTGCTTCATCGTGCAGATAAGTTCACAGGCAGCCTGTGAGTTTTGTGCAGGTTTGCACTTGGCATTGGTGATTTTAGGAGAAACCGTGCCCAGAAAAGCCACCAGCACAAAAACCAAAACAACCAGGACAACCTCAAAAGAAGGAGCTGGGCCCGACCCGCAGGTGGCGATTGCCGCAGAAATCCAGCGTCTTTCGGATACTTATGGCATTTCTAAGGAGCTCCTAGAGAATTTTGCCCGGTTTGTAGTCAGGCAGCTACAGCCACCGCCCCGGCTGTCTGTCAAAGAGCTGCAGAAAGCCATTTACAACCACTTTGGCGTTAAAAACGCAGCCGAGCTGAGAAAATCAGCCAGCTTCAGACTGGCAACCAGTGGTATGGGCAAGCTGAACTTATCCAACATAGATGATTTGGAGCGCATTTATCGTCAGCACATCGGGATCCTTCCCAACGAAGAGGGAGAAGAGGGGTATGGCTGCATCAATGGGATCAACATCTTCAAGTACGACTTGCCTTGGCGGGTTTTTGGGCTTGACCCTGATCGAGCTACCGATGAAGACATCAAAGCTGCTTTTTATCGCCTGAGCAAGATTTACCATCCCGATTCTCCGACGGGAGATGACAAAATTTTCCAGCGATTGACTCTTTTCTACAAAAGCCTTACGGAGAAGTTTGAGCAATGGCTATAGTCTATGTTTCCTCAAACAAGCTCGCCAACTTCTTGGGTATCAGCCTTGAGGAACTCAGAGAGATTGAAGCTCACTTTGACAGTATCCCCGATGATGCATGGAAACTGGTGGAAGGTAAAGACTATCGTGTTATCAACAAAAGTTCTGGGCTAAGGGAATACACGCGGTCCGGCGCTTATGCCATTTTATCCTTTTTAAGGTCTCGATCAGAGCAAGGTTGCAAATCCTCTACAGGTACAAGCATTAGGAATTGGTTCAAGGAAGAGCATCGCAAGAAGCAGAAAGCTCTGGTAGATTACAGGATCCTTCAAAACAGCTCCTCTCTGGTCAAAAGACAAGATCAGTTTTGGCTATCTCGTCGAGATGTTGTGATGATCTTTAGAACTCGAACTGACTACCTTAAGAAGGCGCTTGAGCTTGCATCGAAGCAAAGTAAGTTAATCAAAGACGTTCATTACACACGTTTTGGTAATGATGACACTGTTTACCTCTCTTTGCGAGGTATCTATGAGCTTGCCAAGGTTATGGGAGAGGTTCTCAAGCAAAACCACAGAAAAGACTGGTGTCAATATGTTAGCGAACGCATTGAACCTCAAATTCAGGTAATCGTCAAGAAAATCCAGGATCGACAAAGAGAGATAGAAAGGGCAAAAGATCTTGCAAGAAAAAGGGATAAAAATCTTTGTAGAGTTACTCGAAAAGCAGCCAGTAGCCTAACGGTTCATCATCTCTACTCTGAAGCGCACTATCCAAAGCTTGCAGCGAATCTCTCCAACCTGATTACCATAGCCGACGAAGTGCATTGCCACTTTCATCAGTGGATGGGAGGTTTCAGCAAGCCATGTACAATTGATGACTTCATTAAGTATGTTCTGGAATACTACCCTGAGAACAGACATCTGATCATCTGGTTGGAGCAGCAGAAGGCCAGCCTTGGCTCGCAGGTGCCTATGGGAAAGGAGAGAGAACATGTGCTCTACCTTCCTCTCCAGCGTGTAACTTGAAATAACCCATTCGATTGTTTTCAGGTCATTCCAAGCACCTTAGCCAGGTGTACCTGATTGATTTCTTTTTCGGGGCTGCCCTTTGGATGTCCGGCTTCCCTTTCTGTTAGCAATCTGAACCTCTCCCTACTAGTAATAGAGGCCACGGCGCAACAGGGGATCCCTAGATCAAGCCCTGATCCAAGATCGCGCGGGAATGGGCAATAGCTGCTCTCAAGTTGGCCCGCTGGGTGTAGCGCATCGTCATGGCGGCAGTCGTATGGCCCAGCAGGTGTTGGATGTGTTCGGGGGCAACGCCGCGATCCAGCAGCAAGGTGGCAAAGCTGTGGCGAAACTGGTGGGGGGTTTGGTGGCCCGGCTCGGGCTCGGTAAGCTTGAGCACAATATGACGTAGGCCATCGTAGGTGAGGAGACGGCCCCGGTAGGCCGGGCAGCGGGATTGGGAGACAAACAAGGGATCCGTCGGCGCGCACGGGCCCCGTTCTCGGCTCAGATATTGTTGCAGCAGCTCGGAGAGGGGATCCCCGACCGCCACAGCGCGGGGTTTGCTGCCCTTGCCACAGCGCACCTCCAACAGGGATCCCTCAGGGCTGATCTGAAAATCCTGCACCGTCAAGTCCAACAGCTCCTGTGCCCGCAGCCCGCACTCCAGCAGCAGGCGGATCAAGGCCGCATAGCGCAGAGAATGGCTCTGGGCCCGCTGCAGAACCCGCTGCAACAACAGCCGATCCAGGTCGCGAGGCAGACGGGCGGGCAGGCGGGCAGGCCGAATCGCCTGGGTGGGCAAGGGATCTGGAAAGTAGCCCCGTTGGCTGGCCCACTCAAAAAACTGCTGCAGCGCCAGCCGCTTGAGGTTGTAGGTGGCGGGAGAGGCGGGCGGATGAACCCACTGGCCGGAGCGGTTGCGAAATGGACGCCCCTTCAAGCTGTTTAAAAAAGACTGAACGTGGGACGGCTGCACCTGAGGCAGCGGCACCGGGCAAGTTTTGGCAAACTGTTCCAGGGCAATGCGGTAGGTGCGGCGGCTGGCCGGGGCCAGATCCCGCTGCCGCTCCTGCAAAAATTGCCCCACCAACTGGCTCAGGCTGGGCACGGGGCAGCTCGCCTGACGCTGGAGATGGGCCTGTTGAACCAAGCCGGGCCGGGGATCCCTCATCGGCACGACCAGCAACCCTCCACTCACCTTTAACTTTAGCCTCAACTTTTGGCCAGCGCCGTTCAAAGACGCTCTCTGGCAATCTCCGAAGGGATTGCTACTGGCCAGTCAGCAGGTGTTGGGCGATGAAATCCGTGTACACCTCGCCCCGCAAAAAAGCCTCGTGGCGCAGGATCTGCTGGTGGAAAGGGATCGTGGTGGGCACCCCGGTGATGGCGCATTCCCCCAGCGCCCGCTGCATGCGGCGGATGGCGGCTGCCCGGTTGGGCCCCCAGACGATCAGCTTGCCCAACAGCGAATCGTAATAGGGGGGAATGGTGTAGTCGGTGTAGATGTGGGAGTCCATGCGCACCCCCGGCCCTCCAGGAGGCAAATAGGCGCTGATGGTGCCAGCGCAAGGGCGAAACTGCTGCTTGGGATCCTCGGCGTTGATGCGGCATTCGATGGCATGGCCCCGCAGTTCCACATCCTTCTGGCGAAAGGTCAGGGGTTGACCTTGAGCGATGCGAATTTGCTCGGCAATCAAATCCAGCCCCGTCACCATCTCGGTAACCGGGTGCTCCACCTGGATGCGGGTGTTCATCTCGATGAAGTAGAACTGGCCGTTTTTATCCAGCAGAAACTCCACCGTGCCCGCCCCCACGTAGTTCACCGCTTTGGCTGCCTTCACCGCCGCTGCCCCCATGCGGGCGCGCAAGCTCGTGGTCAGAGCCGGGCTGGGGGCCTCTTCCAGCAGCTTTTGGTGGCGCCGCTGAATCGAGCAATCCCGCTCGTAGAGGTGCACCACATTGCCGTGGCTGTCGGCCAAAATCTGAAACTCCACATGGCGGGGGCGCTCGATGTATTTCTCCAGATAGATGCCCCCATCGCCAAAGGCCGCCTGGGCTTCCCCCTGGGCGGTGCGCATCATCTTCAGCAATTCTTGGGCATCTCTGGCCACCCGCATGCCCCGCCCCCCGCCGCCGGCGGTGGCTTTGATGATCACGGGATAGCCGATTTTCTCCGCCAGCCTCACCGCTTCCTCGTCAGAGGTGATCAGCCCGCGGCTGCCGGGCACGGTCGGCACGCCCACCGCCTGCATGGTCTCGCGGGCCGTGGCTTTGTCGGCCATTTTGCGCATCGCCTCTGGCGAGGGGCCGATGAAGATCAAGTTGTGGTCGGCACACATCTCGGCAAATTTGGCATTTTCCGCCAAGAACCCATAGCCCGGATGAATGGCAGTGGCCCCGCGGGTGAGGGCTGCCGAGATGATGTTGGGGATGTTGAGATAACTTTTGGCCACTGGGGCTTCCCCCACACAGACTGCTTCGTCCGCCAGTTGGACATGTAGAGAGTTCTGATCCGCAGTGGAGTAGACAGCCACGGTGCGGATCCCCATTTCCTGACAGGTGCGGATGATGCGCAGGGCGATCTCGCCTCGGTTGGCAATCAGGATCTTGGTAATGGGCGGCATGGAGAGCGTTCCAAGTCAGAAGAACCCTGGCCGCTTAAGCCGGCGGCCCGTGCAAGGTAGGGTACGTAGGTGCTGATCCTACTATGGCAAGCAGACGGAAGGATCCAGATGGGGATCCCGTATCCGATCAATCCAGTTGACACCCTAGCTGAGGCTGCAGGGATCCAGCAGAATCCCGGTGGGTCAAACTCTACATCTCCGGATACCCATCCGGACGGGATCCGAGGATTTTCAGGTAGAGGTTGATCTTGGCGCCAGCACTTGCATGGGGCGAAACTCTGGATCAGCAATAACTCTCAGCTCCCCTCAGCCTGTACAGACCTGTTCAAAACCCAGGCTTCTCCGGGAAGCTCTCCCAGCCCGATTCTGACGGCAATGGATCCCTCCATCTCTCTCTAGTTGTCGGAGCGAGGCCATGGCCCCAGCCACTCTCCGCCGCGAAAGCGCCAGCGGGGAAACAAAATCCGCATCACCACCCAGAGGTAAAGGCAAACCCAGACTACAACGGAATCGCTTCCCTTCCCGTTGGCCAATCTACAAGTACTGGTGGCAGGTCTGAGACCTGTAGGCAGGTGGCACCCACACCATCGCTACCCCTGCCCACAGCACTTCGTAGGTAATCAATTTGCCGCAACTGGTAGGACGCCCAACTACTAGCGCGACGCCGCTCCCTTCTGGAGCGTGGCTGCCGGTTACTCCCTCGGCTCGCGCCAGCGAGCTGTAGGCCTTTCTTGGTCGCCGGCTCTGGAGTTGGAGCCGGCTTGCAGACTGCGGTCAGCGCTTGCTGCCCAGTAGCAGCCTACCCGTTCCACAGTGGCGGGCAGCGCTCCTCCCCACCACTGGCGACGGCAAGCTGCAGGCCTCTAAATCAGGGAGCTGCCGCGCTGCAAGGAGTTGAGCATCCCCCGCCGGCAACCATCCTACCTCGCCAAAACCTTCCCCCTGACTGATGAGTCGGCTCTCACAGGCCAACGATCTGGGTATTTTCAAAGGAGGAGAGAATCCTGTCCAAATCCTGAGCTTGCAGGGAGTAGGTGGCAGTAGCGTCGTTGCCAAACTGGATCTCGTCTCCGTCCTCAAGATCGCGAAACTCCACCCGCTCCCCCCGGATGTAAAGGCCGTTGGTGCTGGGCGTGCCATGGATGTCTCCATCGATGATTTGGTAAGTAAACCCATCGGGAGAGGAGGGAGATTCGGTCTTCACTAAAATGGCGTGGTGGCGGGAGACGTATTGGGAGTCGATGCGGATGCTGTTGCTCGGATCCCGCCCCAAGGAATAGAGCTCGGCTGTCAGCCAGTAGGCCTTTGGCCCGTGGCGATCCTTGACGATCAACACGTGGTTAAGGGTAGGTCGGCGAGGGGGCGTGGTCATAGCGGACACCCACTGGCACAACACGCGAATAGGATAGTCAAAACATAGCATGGGATCCGAGGCGTGAACCCTGGCCGGTTTGTCTGCCAGAGCCCTTGCCCTGCTGGCGAGTGAGACGACGTTCCTTGACGCTGCCAGAGAGGTGTCAAGAGAGGCCAGGTATGCCCCTGTTCAAGACCGAGTCCCAGGGGATCCCATCTCGTGGCTGTTTTTAACTCCGCAAAATCTCCCTGCCCCCTGAGTTGGCAATCGATGCTTTGAGGAAAGGTCTGAGAAAGGAAAGGAGCAGAAGGCCGAGTAGATTTTTGTAACAATTCCTCTCATAATAAGATTTGATGATGCAAATGCCTCCCAGACCATGAATGGCTCGCAACCGGATCCCGTCAACCAGCCCAAGCCCTCTAGGGTACCGAAGCTGATCGAGTTGCCGGAAGATGAAACCGATGCACAGGTTGGCGATCCCCTGCGCATGCAGCGCTATGAATGTCGCTCTTGTGGCTATGTTTACGAGCCGGCCAAGGGGGATCAGCTCAATCGGATCCCGGCAGGTGTGCCCTTTGAGGAGCTGCCCGCCGACTGGAGATGTCCGGTGTGCCGCGCCGGCAAGCGCCTGTTTCAAGCGGTGGGCGCCAAGGGCAAGCCTTCCGGTTTTCAAGAGAACTTGCGCTATGGCCTGGGGGTCAATGTGATGACCCCTGCCCAGAAAAACCTGCTCATCTTCTTGGGGTTGGCGCTGGGATTTTTGTTTTTGATGAGTTTCTATTTCGTCGAGTGATGGCCAAAATGCTTAAGCTCTGGAGACTGGTGCTGCTAGCTGCCTTCTCTCTCTTGCTGATGGCGGCGCGGATGCCGGACATGAAGGTGGTGCCCTGGCAACAAGTCGAGGTGCCCACCCAGAACATTCTGCTGGACATTGCTTTCACCGGCACCAACCCTTCTCATGGCTGGCTGGTGGGCGATAAAGCGACGCTGTTGGAGTCTCAGGATGGCGGCCTCCACTGGCAGGTGCGCAAGCTGACGGCACTGGAGCCGGAAGCCTATCTGAGCTCGATTAGCTTTGCCGGAGCAGAAGGCTGGGTGGTGGGGCAGCCGAGGATCCTCCTCCACACGCTCAACGAGGGATCCGACTGGACATCCATTCGTCTCAGCAAGCAACTGCCGGGGGAGCCGATCCTAATCCAAGCCCTGGGTCCTGGAGCGGCTGAGATGGTAACCAATGTGGGGGCCATCTACCGCACAGAAGATGGAGGACAGACCTGGCATGCCCAGGTGGAAGAGCCGATTGGGGCGATTAAAAACATTGCCCGCGGCCCAGGAGGAGAGTATCTGGCCGTGTCGTCGCGGGGCAGCTTCTACTTTCTCTACACTCCAGAAAGCCGATCCTGGAAGCCGTATCCGCGGGAAAGCTCTCGCCGCATTCAGAACATGGGCTTTGGCCCCAACGGCAGCGCCTGGAAATTGAACCAAGGCGCGGAGATCGCCTTCACGAGTGACTTCACCTCCGGCGAGTGGTCCAAGCCGTTGCGACCCGGGCGTGCCCTCAGCTTTGGCTATCTAAATGCGGCCTACCAGAACGACCACGACCTCTGGGTGGTGGGCGGCGGCGGCACTCTGATCCACAGCCCCGATGGCGGCAAAACCTGGGAGGAGGCCAAGAAATTGAGCAACATTCCCGCCAATTTCTACAGCATCGAGTTTTTCGGCCCCGACCGAGGGTTTATCCTGGGGCAGCGAGGCACGCTTCTGCGCTACGTCGGCTACGGCAGCTCCTGATCCCAGGGCAAGGGTGAAGAGAACCAGCAGGGATCCCGCTTCCCCACCGCGGCTGCTGGTGGCGGCCAGCGGGACGGGGGGGCATATCTTTCCGGCGCTGGCCGTTGTCGAGCAGTTGCCCACCTGGCAGATTGAGTGGCTAGGGGTGCCGCAGCGGCTGGAGGCGAAGCTGGTGCCGGACCGCTACCCGCTGCACCGAGTGGCCATGTCCGGCTGGCAGGGATCCCCCTGGCAGAAGCTGGGATCCCTGGTTCAGTTGGCGCGGGCAACGCTGCAGGTGCGGCAGATCCTGGCTTCAGGCCAGTTTGACGTGGTGTTGACCACCGGCGGCTACATCGCCGCCCCGACCATCTTGGCAGCTCGCTCGCTGGGGGTGCCGGTGTTGCTGCACGAGTCCAACTGCCTTCCGGGCAAGGTGACCCGCTGGCTGGGAAGATTTTGCCGGCTGGTGGCCCTGGGCATGGCGGAAACGGCAGAGCATTTGCCAGGGGCAGTTACCCGGGTGGTGGGCACGCCAGTGCGGGCGGAGTTCTATCAGCCCCAGCCCTTGCCCGCGGATCTGCCGATTCCAGAGGGGGATCCTTTGATTGTGGTGATGGGGGGGAGCCAGGGGGCGCGGGGCCTGAACCGCCTGGTTGCCGCCTGTGCCCCCGCCTGGTTGGAGGCAGGGGCGTGGATTGTGCATTTGACCGGCGGCAGTGAGGTCGGGATCCCTTCCCACCCCCGCTACCGCGCTTTTCCTTTCCGCGCCGATGTGGCTGCCTTGCTGCAGCGGGCAACTTTTGCCATCAGCCGGGCTGGCGCTCTCAGCTTGGCGGAGTTGTGGGCCACCGCCACCCCGGCCATTTTGATCCCCTACCCCTTTGCCGCCGAGGATCATCAGTACCACAACGCCCTGGCTTTTGTGGGTCGCGGCGGGGGAGTGGTCATGCGAGAATCGGAAGCGAATCTGGACTTGCTGCGGCAGACGGCCCTGGCCTGGTTGGCTCAGCCCCAGGTGGTTGCCCAAATGGCCGCCAACTTGAAGGCGACAGCTCCTCCTGCTGCCAGCAAGGCAGTTGCCCGCCTGCTCCAGGAGATCTGCCGAGATTCCGCCCGTTAACTCCCCCAAGGGGCCAGCCGTGGTACAGCCGAGATTGGATCGGGATCCTCTTGCCCGCCGCCTGCCTGAGCCTGCCGCAGCCATGGAGACTTCAGCCTGGCTGGAACCTCGTCCTGGTGAGGCGAGCCCCAACGCCGTCGTGCTGGAATCACTGTTGGCGCGCCTGGAACAGTGCTTTGGCATCCCCCAACGTCCTCGCAGCCCTGATGGTCTGCCCCTCTATCCCGACCTCTTGGACGAATTGGTGGGCACGATCCTCTCCCAGAACACCACCGACCACAATAGCAGCCGCGCCTTTCGCGCCCTCAAAGCCGCTTTCCCCTCCTGGGAAGCTGTCTTAGCTGCTGATCCAACCAAGCTGGCCCAGGTGATCCGTCCCGGGGGCCTGGCCCAACTCAAAGCAGCCCGCATTCAGGAGATTCTGGCTGCCATTGTCAAGCGACAGGGATCCCTGAGCCTGGACTTTTTGCGGGATCTGGACGACGCGGACGCTCTGGCCTATCTCCTTTCCCTGAAGGGGGTAGGACTGAAGACAGCCGCCTGCGTGCTGTTGTTTGGCCTGGGCCGGGATCTCTGCCCGGTGGATACCCATGTGCATCGGGTGGCCAACCGTCTTGGCTTGGTGCGGGCCAGACACCCCGACGACACCTTTGCCCAACTGTCGCCGCGGATCCCGGCGGGCAAGGCCTATTCCCTGCACGTCAACTTGATCCGGCTGGGCAAACGCATCTGTAAGGCGCGCATGCCCGAATGTGGCCGCTGCCCTCTGCGACACGAATGCCCCTCCGCCCTGCTGCGGCAGCGCTGATCCCTAGTCTGCCGGCGCAGGGGAAGAGGGAGTGGGCTGGGCAGGGATCCCGTTTTCGACCCCACCTGGGGCAGGAACTTCCGGCTCGAGGACTTGCCGCACAGATTCGATCTCTTGGGAGAGCAACACCCGCTCCCGATCCAAGAGGCCAACCACATGCTCCGGATCCTCCCGCGAGACCACCGGCAACTGGCGCAAATCGTATTCGTACAGCGGCTCGGCGGCCACCGCCACGGCTTCGTCGGGGAAAGTGGTGAGCACAGGCGACTGGCTGACCTGCTCCACCGTCAGCTCGGCCAGTTCCCCGGCCTGCTTGTGGGCCAGGGCCCGCTCCAGGTCTTCCAGGGTGAGAATGCCCCGCAGCCGCTCTTGCCCGTCCACCACCAAAGCGCTGTGGCACTTTTGCTGCAGCAAGCGCTCCAGCGCCTCCCGCAGGGGCGTATCCTGGGGTAGCAGCAGAGAAGGGGGCACCATCACCTCTTGCACCGTCAGGCCCTTCGGCTCCTGCCTGCGACGGGCGGAGGGGTAGATGGCCGGCGGGTGCAACTGCTCCGTCAGCCAGATACTCAGGCCCACCGCCGCCATCACCGGCAAGGCGATGTGGTAGTCCCGCGTCATCTCAAACAGCAGCAGAATGGCCGTCAGGGGAGCCCGCACGCTGGCCGCCAATACCGCCCCCATACCCACCATGGCGTAGGCGGCAGGGGGAGAGAGGGCAATAGCAGGCAAAGCCTTTCCCACCACCTGGCCGTAGCCTGCCCCCAGCACCGCTCCCAAGAACAAAGCCGGGGCAAAGGTTCCCCCGACAAAGCCGCTGCCCACGCTCACCGCGCTGAGGAATACCTTGCCCAGCAACAGCAAGCTAAGCTGGCCGAGGGAAAAGGGCACCCCCTGCAAGATCGACTCAATGGTCTCGTAGCCCACCCCCAGGGCCAACGGGATCCCCAGGCCGACACAGCCCAGGATCCCACCGCCCAGAATCGGCTTGCTCCAGGCTGGCCAGGCCGCCAGGGGGCCACTGCCGAACAGGTGCTTGACCCATTCCAGTGCATAGCCGAAGGCGATGGAGACCAAGCTGGCCAAAAGGCCCAAACCCAAATAGAGGGGCACCTCCAGCAGACTGTGCAGCTCGTAGGCGGGCAAGACAAAAGCCGGCTGCGTAATGGTCGGCAGCAAAAAGGCCGGCTGCGCCCCCAGCCCCACCTGGGCAATCAGGGCCGACACCACCGCTGCCAACACCACCACACTGACGGCAGAAGTGGTGAACGTGCGGGCCAAAGCCAGCTCCAGCGCCAAAAACACCCCGGCAATCGGCGCGTTAAACCCCGCCGCCAGCCCCGCCGCCGCCCCGGCGGCCATCAACAGTTGCACCCGCTCCCGCGCAAGGCGCAGGTTTTGCCCCAGCAGGCATCCCAGTAGGGCCCCGCTTTCCACGCTGGGGGCCTCCGGCCCAAGCGCAGCTCCCGCCCCCAACGAGACGGCGGCAGCCACCAGCTTAAGTGGGATCCATTCTGGGCGAGGGGCGAGAGGCCGGTTGGCACTCACCAAACTGGAGAGGCTGAGGTTGGGGAAAGGCAGAACCACCCCCAGGGTGCCGATCAACAGACCCCCCAGCAGCGGCGCCAAAATGGTTGCCCAGGATCCCAGCAGCAACAGGCCGTGTTGTTGCGCAGCCCTGACAATGCTGTCGACGAGAGTATCCTGCAAAAGATAGCGACACCAGCCGATGAGATAGCGAAACCCGATCACCAACAAACCTGTGCCCAGCCCCGCCGCTGCCGCCAGCAGCAGCAGCAGATTCTCAGAGGAAAGACGCAGGCGGGGATCGGCAACGCTAGCGCTATTCATACCTGCTCAAGGGCCGGAGGAGGGTAGGGTCAGGATCTCCACGCCGGTTTCGGTAACGGCAACCGTATGTTCAAACTGGGCGGAGAGCTTGCCGTCTGCCGTCACAGCAGTCCATCCGTCTGCAAGCACCTTCACCTCCCACGTGCCTTCGTTGATCATCGGCTCGATGGTAAACACCATGCCGGGGCGGAGTTTTTCCCCCTTCCCCCGTTCGCCGTAGTGGGGGATCTGGGGCGCCGTGTGGAACTGCCGTCCTACCCCGTGGCCGACAAAGTCCCGCACCACGCTGTAGCCCTGGGACTCGGCGTACTCTTGAATAGCAGCCCCAATATCCCCAACTCTGCCGCCTGGCCTCACGGCGGCAATGCCCCGCCGCAGGCACTCTTCCGCCACCTCCACCAGACGCCGCGCCCGCTCGGAAGGCTGCCCGACAAAGAACGTTTTGGAAGTGTCGCCGTGGTAGCCATCCAAAACGGGGGTGACATCGATATTGATAATGTCCCCTTCCCGCAGGACCTGCTTGGGGCTGGGAATGCCGTGGCAGACAACGTGGTTGACGCTGGTGCAGATGGACCTGGGAAAGCCGTGGTAGCCCAGAGGGGCGCTCCTGGCCCCGTGGGCCCGCGTCCAGCGCTCCGCCTCGTCGTTAAGCTCTTGGGTGGTGACCCCCGGCTGCACCATCGGCTCCAGGTGCTTGAGCAGATCCGCAGCCAGGCGGCAGGCCCGTCGCATCTTCTCCAGCTCCCGCGACGAGAGCAACACAATCGGCTGAGGAGCTTGGGTAAGCTGGCTCATGCCCGTCTGCAAGGCGGATCCCAACTGTTCCCCCCATCGCTGAGAGCGGCGGCTGAGATCGGTTAATAGCGATCGCATATCTTCCATCGTCAAACCCTTCTGTTCTCTGAAGTTGGATCCATCTCCGAAGTCTGAGGCGGCAGGGATCCCGGCCTAGCTCAGCTTTGGGTTGGGCCTTTTGAGCCGCCCTACATCCCTTCACAGGAGACCCGGCCCCTTCTCCGCCGCCGGCGGATCCACTCCACCAGCCACAGCCCCAGAAAGTAGCTAACGAGGGCGCCCCAAAACCCGACAAACGCACAGCCCACCAAGAGTGTGGCCGACACCTCCAGGCCCCACTGCATCCAGTTCTGAGCTACCACCAGTTCCGAAGTGGCAAAGGCTGTTCGGGATCCCAGCAGCCATTCCCCCACCCGGTAGTTAAAGGCATAGATCGGCACATAGGTGAGGGGGTTGCTCACCCAAGTTCCTGCCGCCGCCACCAGCTTGTTGCCCCGCAAAGGAACGGCCAACAGCAGGGCCACCAGGGTTTGAAAGCCGAAGATGGGAAAACAACCCGCAAAAACTCCCGCCGCCAGGCCGCGGGCAATTTCTTTGGGGGAGGATTGCATTCGCAACAGGCGCAGATACAGGTACCGCAGCCAGCGCCTCCAGCCCAGATCCCGGCGGGGCCAAGTCAGCGCAGGTTGAGACTCAAGATAAGGCCCAGCGGATCCCGGCAAACCTGCGAACCAAGAAAATGGTCTCAGCCATGAGAGGGGGCTCATGATGGGGAGCGTAGAAACTGAGAAAAGGTGTTAAGCCCTGTAAATCCATTGTATCTTTCCTGCTGCCGAAGACAAAGGGCTATCGGCAGATCCGCGCCGAGGAATCGCCTCAGGGAGTGGCTAGCTGAGCTTGTCCACCAAGGCCAGCACGAAGTTGAGGCTCAAGTAGGAAACCAGCGCCAGTAAGAACAGAAACAGCGCAATGCTCAGCGCAGCTCGCAGAGATCCCGCCTGGACTTTGGGGGCGGGCCTTTCAGGCGGAGTTTTCATCCTCAAGTCCCAGAAAAGATCCTAGAAGACTCCAATTCTAGGATCTCATCCTGGAGAGACGGGAGCGGGAAGATTGCCAAAAAGTTGCTCAGTACCCCAAGTGTAGAGTTTGGCCCCCGACCCGCTAACGGGGTTACCAGAAAGCGCCTTATATCCCCTGCCCAAAGATAGGGGCTTTACGGCGCTTTCCGGGAAATTTACTCCTGCCCAGCACCGGATTAACCTACAGGTCACCAGCGCTCCTCCTCACCTGGAAATCCAAATTGGCAACACCGGCATCATCATCCCCCCTGCAGAACAAAAGCGGGTATTTGAGAAGTTTTACCGCGTGCCCAGCTCGGATCCCCGGCGGCGGGGAGGGACAGGGTTGGGCTTGGCCCTTGTGCAACAACGGGTAAACTTGTTGCAAGGGAAAATCTACCTTAACAGCGAGGCCGACCACACTTGTTTTACCTTGCGGTTGCCCCGGCTTCTTTCTGTCTCCGGCCAACAGCAGTCAGCTCAGCCTAGGGCCTAGGCGTCGGGGTGGCTGGCTGGGGAGAAGCAGAGGATTCCCTTTCTTCGATCACTTTTTGCAAGCGGGCCCGCACTCGCTGGTTCAAAACGGGATCTTCGTTGGCCAAGGTCATCAGCTCGCGATATTCGGCCACCGTCAGCCCCTGCTTCTCGACAATGCGGCTGGCTTGGGTTTCCGTGCGCTGCATGATCTGCTCGTACTCTTCTTCGTTCTGGGTCTCTCGCAACTGAGCGCTGGCTTCCCGGATCAAAGGATCCAATTCCAACAGAATCTGCACCAACTGCTCCACCTGAGCATCGGTAACTTGCTCTGGGGTTAGAGTTGGGGAAGCTTGCGGGCTGGGAGCCCCCCCTGTAGCCGCAGAAGGAGTTGCAGCAGGACTGGGGAGCGGGGTTGCCTCCTGCGCCCAAAGCGGCGGGGATCCCAGAATCAATCCCAGACTCACCAGCAACGCGAATTTCCTCATGCCCAAAACTCCCTCGACCTAGAGTAAACTACCCGGCTCCGACCGCCTCCCTTCCCCCCCAACCCCCCGCATACCAGGGGCAGGGAGGCGGGGGGATGGAAGGGAGTACGAAGCGGGGCTCCTGCAGCTTCTACCTGAGACCGACCGGAACCCTTATGGCTCAGGTCATCCCTGAAGCCAGAGTAGCAAGAGGTCTGTCTGCCGTCTAAGGGTTTAACGCAGTACGGGAAACCTATCCTGGACATATTGTAGAAACGGAAAATTGGTTGTATAGTCGTAGTACCCTCTCCAAAGGCTGCTCGCCCCGCGAGTATTCCTTTTGGTGAAGCTGCTCTAGGTTTGCGCAGTTGCAATTGGCCAACCCTAATCCCCACTAAGGGGAGTTGCCCGTACCTAGGTTTAGGTATGTGTTCTGTTGAGCGTTCCTTATTGTCGATGCTAGCTCAGAGGCCAGATCGGAAGGGAGTCTCCTGCGCTGGCAGTTGACTTTCTTCGCAGGCATCAGAGCTAATCGATACCCTATTTCTCTTTGCTCCCTTCCGGGGAGAAAGGGTTTATTTTTCAACTGAATAAGCAGTTTCCCGGCAAAGTTCTTGGAGGGGAGACAGAGGTAAGTTGCCTTCCTTTTCCGATCGTGGAGGAGGACGTTCGTTGTCCTTTGTTATTTCTGTAAAGGATGATAACAAAAGCCGGTAGAAGTTATTGATTTTCTTAGGTATTGCTGATATATTTTTTTTTTAAGGTTGTCTTGTAATCCTTCCACAGGAGGCTGACATTGGTCAGGAGAAGAAAGCGTAAGAGCCGCCGTCGTTTGGAGGGGCGCAAAATTTTAGATTATATTCCTCAATTTAAATTAGATAGCGGCGAAGAAAAGTCTGTAACCGCCGCCCGGAGATACATACAGGAAAACTCTATTCAGCCGCCTGCGCTGATTCTGGTTCGGCGAAACGAGCACACGATAGACCGATTTTTCTGGGCGGAGAAGGGACTATTCGGCGCGCAATATGTCGAAGAGAATCACTTTCTCTTTCCCAGCTTACGGGCTTTGCTAGCGCAGGTTGCGGCTGAGAAGCCGGAGAAAAAATCTTCCAAGGCTCTGGCAACTGCCGCTCAATAGTTTCTATATCAATACCGGCCTCAGGAGCTGAAGAAACAGCCCCCCCACGGGGGGCTTGCTTTTATCCTCGGCAAGAGAACCATCCAATTAACGGGATCCCTTTCCACCTAGCATCTATCTAGCCCCTCATCGCCCATCTTCGACTTCTCGGAGAGGGGTTTGCGCGCTACCTTACAGGGGATCCCGTCGGGAGGTTCTGGATGAGCCGACTGCCGCAGACCACCGCCCATGTACAAATTACCCGCCGCTCCTGGCAGGAGGGCGCCATTGAAGGGGAAGTCAACGCCAACGGTTGGGTTTGGCGCTTTTGCTGGCGCTTTCGATCCGGGGAGCTGAAGGTGGAACCCTCTGTAGGGCGGGCCTTGATTTGCGATCCCTTGAGCCGTTTTTTGGAGAAATCGGATTACTTACTAGAGCCCGGCAGCAACTACTCATTTGTTATTCGTAGCCGCCTCTAGGGATCCCTGGGCAAACAGGGGGAGAGTTGGCCATGCTGCCGAGACAGCTCTCCTCCAAGAGTAATCTGCGCTTCCAGCGAACAGGCTCTAATATTGGGATGGTTGTTCTAGGAGCTGCCTTCATGACCTCTTCCTCCCACCTGACGACTGCAGAGCGGGCAGTGGGTTCTGCCAACGGCCTGAAGGAGGCCCCTCCACTGGCGGAACGGGATCCCTTGGCCCGTGCCCTCGCCGTGGATGAAGCGCTCGACCGCAGGAACAACCTGTTGAATCGCCGCCTGCAAATGGTGGAAGAACTTTGGGAAGCCGTAATCCTGCAGGAGTGCGGGCAGCCTTTGGTAGATCTGTTGCAGCGGCTGCGCTCCATGTGTTCCCCTGAAGGGCAGGCCTTGGAGTACCCCATCCCGGAAGTACTACAAATTGTCGAGCATCTCAGCCTTGATGCAGCCATTCAAACGGCCCGCGCCTTCGCTTTGTTCTTTCAGTTGATCAACATCGTTGAACAGCACTACGAACGGGCAGAAGACTCAGATATGCGCATGGTGGACAGCCAGCAGCGCACCGTGCGGGAAAACGAAAAATTTGAACGTCTGTTCCCTTACCTGCGGCTTCAGGGGGTGCCGCCGGGACTGCTGCGCCGGCTGCTGGAGCGGCTGCACATCCGCCTGGTGTTCACCGCCCACCCCACCGAGATCGTCCGCCACACCATCCGCGAAAAGCAACGGGCCTTCTCCCACTTGCTCAGCCAACTGGACTGGGCAGAGCAGTCTCACCCTCTGCAGGCCCAGATGTTGAGAGAACAACTGGCGGAGGAGGTTCTGCTCTGGTGGCGCACCGACGAGTTGCATCAGTCCAAACCGACCGTTCTGAACGAAGTCGATTACACCTTGCACTATTTTGAAGAGGTTTTGTTTCAGGCTATCCCTCTGCTGCATGAGTACCTCAGCCGCAGCTTGAAAAAGTCCTTTCCCAGCGTCGAGCCACCGCCGGCAGGCTTTTGCAACTTCGGCTCGTGGGTGGGCGGGGATCGGGACGGCAACCCTTCCGTCACTGCCGACGTTACCTGGCAAACGGCCCGCTACCAGCGCAACCTGATTTTGGGCAAGTACATCGAGTCCGTGAAGGCCCTCACCAAAACCCTGAGCGTCTCTTTGCACTGGGGGGATGTGGACAGCCAGTTGCTGGATGTCCTTGAGCAGGATCGCCGCCGCATGCCCGAGGTTTACGAGTCCTTTTCGCTGCAATATCGCCAAGAGCCCTACCGGCTCAAGCTCAGCTACATCCAGCGGCGGCTGGAGTTGACGCGGGAGCGCAACCGCAATTTGGCCGACTCCGCTTGCCTGCCTGTCCCGCCCCCTCTGGACAACGCCTACGCCAATGCAGAAGAATTTCTGGCCGACTTGCAGCTTATTCAGAGCAGCTTGAAAAACAGTGGCCTCTCCTGCCGCCAGTTGGATCACCTCATTTGCCAGGTGCAGGTCTTTGGCTTCCATCTGGCCCACCTGGATATCCGCCAAGACAGCAGCTACCACGAGGCCGCTCTCACCGAGATCTTCGAGTACTTGCGGATCTTGCCGCGGCCCTACAGCGAGATGACGGAGGAGGAAAAAACAGCTTTTCTCCTGCGGGAGCTGCAAACCCGCCGGCCCCTCATCCCTCTAGAAGCTCCCTTTTCCGATAAAGCGGCGGAGCTGATTGCCACCTTTCGCACCCTGCGCCGGCTGCAGCAGGAATTTGGCATGGCCATGTGCCAAACCTACGTGATCAGCATGAGCCGCCAGTTGAGCGATCTGTTAGAGGTGCTGCTGCTGGCTAAGGAGGTGGGCCTTTACGATCCCATCAGCGGGCGCGGATCCCTGGCGGTGGTGCCGTTGTTCGAGACCGTTGAAGACCTAAAGGGGGCGCCAGAGGTGCTGCGGCAGTTGTTGGAGATCCCCTTCTATCGCCAGTACCTGGCCCAGCAGGAAAACCTACAGGAGGTGATGCTGGGCTACTCGGATAGCAACAAGGACGCTGGCTTTCTAAGCAGCAACTGGGAGATCTACAAAGCCCAGCAGCGGCTGCAGGCGGTGGCCGAGTCCTATGGGGTGAAGTTGCAGATCTTCCATGGCCGGGGTGGCTCGGTGGGGCGCGGGGGAGGGCCGGCCTACGAGGCGATCTTGGCCCAGCCGGGGCGCAGCGTGGGGGGCCGCATCAAGATTACTGAGCAGGGAGAGGTGTTGGCCTCTAAGTACTCTCTCCAGGATCTGGCCATTTTTAACCTGGAAACTGTTACCAGCGCCGTCATCCAGGCGAGCCTGCTGCGCACCTACCCCAACGACCTGCACGAGTGGTCGCGCCTGATGGAATCGCTGGCAGAGCGCTCTCGCCAGGTGTACCGCAACCTGGTCTACGAGCAGGAAGGCTTTGTCGAGTTTTTCCACGAGGTCACCCCCATCGAAGAGATCAGCCAACTGCAGATTAGCTCCCGCCCAGCTCGCCGCAGCGGCAACTCGAAAGATATCGGATCCCTGCGGGCCATTCCCTGGGTATTCAGTTGGACACAGAGCCGTTTTCTCTTGCCCGCATGGTATGGAGTGGGCACCGCTCTAGAGGAATACGCGGCTAAAGGCGAACACAACCTCAACCACCTGCAGCATCTCTACCGCGAGTGGCCCTTCTTCCGCATGGTGATCTCCAAAGTGGAGATGACCCTGGCCAAGGCGGATCTGCAAATTGCCCGCCACTACGTGCGAGAGATGAGCTCCCCCGAGCGCCTGGAGCGGGCGATGGAGCTATTCGAGCTCATTGCCCAGGAGATGTACCGCACCCGGGAGATGGTTTTGAAAATTACAGGACACAAGGAGCTGTTGGAGAACGACCCCTATCTGAAGCGCTCGGTGCAACTGCGCAACCGTTCAATCGTGCCCCTCGGGTTTATCCAGGTCTCGCTCCTCAAGCGCCTGCGTGGCAAGCAAAAATCCCATTTCCACAACACCCAGTACAACCGCGCCGAGCTGCTGCGGGGAGCTCTGCTCACCATCAACGGCATCGCCGCCGGTATGCGCAACACAGGCTGAGCACCGACTCTTCCTGGGGATCAAGGATAGCTACGGCCCTCTCCAACCGGCCTAGGATATCTCCGGGAGCAAGGCGGTTGGGAGTTGCCTCAGCAGGAGCAGCCCTCAGGCCAGGACGGCTTGAGGGTGAGGTCAGAACAAATCATCTTCGTACTCGTCTGGCTCCGCCTCTTGCACTTCCACCGATTCCACCTCGACAACACGGCGGGAAGGACGACGAGGTTTTTCCTCAACGTAGCTCTCACCCTGGTCTTGAGGCAGACGGGGGGGACGACGGCGGGTGACTGTGCCTCGTTCTTCCTGCACATCCTCGGGATAGTCCTCGGCAGCCGAGCGGCGAGAGGGATCCGGCTCATCGTCCTCGGTGTCCCGACGGAAGCGGGTCTCTTGCTCCTCGTAATACTCCTCCGCTGCCGGGCGAGGGCGGGGGCGCACACGGGTATCGCTGGTCAGTTGGGGCCGCGGGCGGCGCGCTGGTTCCTCGCTGCGTTCAGGAATGGAGCGGCTGGCGGAGGAGGTGTCGCGAATGCGGGATCCGCTGGCCGCGCTGGCAACGGCACGTCCTTGGCCATAGCCATCGGGCGGATAGGTGCGGCTAAAGCCTTGGCGCCGCATAGCTGGACGAACTCCAGTTATCTGGCGCACCTTCTCGTTTAGGAGAATGCGCAGGCGGAAGGTCTGGATGGCAAACCAGCCCGCCATCACTGCCAACAGCACCTGGGCAAAAAACAGCAAGGGGATTAGGCGCTGACCTTCCAGGAGCAGAGAGATGGAATAGATCAGGCCCATCGTAGCGAAGATTACATCTGACTCTTCCGAGGCTTCGGGCTTGACAAATCGGACGGCAAAGATGGCTCCACTGGCAATTGCCACCAGGGCTGCCATCAAAAAGTAGGGGCTTTGGGTGAGAAACATGCCAGGGATCCCCAAACGATAGGAGCGGGAAAGCTGTAAGCTTTACCCCTTTCAGAGCCGATCCTAACACCAATCCTTCTGCTGGCACGGCCCAGGATCAGGATGCTTTGGTAGGGAGGGGTTGGTGCTAGAATCGACGGCAGCTCCCAGTAGGCTCCATGCTGTACCTGGCACGGGTAGACAAGAAAAGTCTTTTTGGCCCAGCGGAGTTACAGCTTCTAGCCCAACAGGGCGAGAAGGGGATTTGGACACCGCTGCCTCAGCCGGAGCGGATTACTCTCAAGGAGGCAGCCCCTTACAACGTCGGGGTGTTGCTGCTGGTCGAGCTGGGAGAAAACCGGCAGGTGCAGCAGGTGGAAGAGGCAGCGATGAAGCTGGTGGAGATGCTGCACAGCCTCTCCCAAGCCTACAGCCTAGTTGACTGGACAGAGATTGAAAACTGGCGTCTCTCGCTAACTCGGCAAAGCCAAGAGTTAAGCCGTCGCGAAGCGGAGATAGCTGCCCGCCAGGAGCAGCTGCAACAGTGGGAGGCTCGGCTGCGCGAGAAGCTATCCTCCTAAACTGGGCTGAGATCAGGCCGTAGCTCGCGGGCACCTCGCAGATAGACGTGGTGCATCTCAGCCTGGGCCAGCGGGGTGTTCAGTTGGATCAAAACGCGGATACAACGGGGCAGAGCGCCGTTGACGTCCATTTGTTGCACGTCCAACAGAGGCACCAACTCCCAGCCGGGGCGGCGGCGGGCAAATTGGGCAGGAAAGGCCGCGTTGAGATCGGGGGTAACGGAGAAAATGACGCTCACCAACTCCGCCGGATTGATGGCGTTGCGATGTTCCAGGGCGTCCAGTAGCTCGTTCACCGCAGCGCCAATGGCCTCGGCAGTGTTTGCCGGAACGGTGATGGCCCCTCGGATTGCTCTGACCCGCCACCCCAATGGCTACACCCTCAAGCGCTTGAGCTCGTCCTGCTTCCAGAGAATTATACAGACTCGTCCCGACGGGATCCCATCCCGCTGCTGGATCTGGTTACGGGGCGGGCTGTAACAACTTCTCCAGGATCTGGTCGTGGCTGAGGCCGGAGTCCACCCAGACCTCTCCTTCCTTGAGGCGGGCGGCAGCGGTCAAGATAAACAAGTTGCTCTTCGCTCCCAAAGCCTCGCTGGTGGTTTGCACACAGCCCAGATCCTGGCCGGTCAGCTGGCTAAACCAGGTGGCCAACAGCCCTGCCTCCAAAAAGCCCATCGGGCGCTTGAAGTGGGGGGGTGTGGCAGCGGCAAAGGGAGAGTTGCGGATCGACACCACCAGCACCCCCTGATTTTTGTAGGTCCAGTCGATGTCGATCAGCCCCCAGCCGTGGGTCTTCCAGGCTTGTTTGAGATTTTGTAAAAAGAGCCCCATCTCCAGCTCGGACAAAGGCTTCTGGTAGTAGTCGGAGAGCTCCTGGGCAAAGCGGCGGAAAAACTCTTTGCCCCACATACGGCCACAGTTGCGCAATACCAGGCGGGCGGCCTGCCCTGTCTCGTATTCCAAGCCGGTGTAGATGCCTCGTAGCAATGCTTCTGGAAGGGCCAAGAGCCGGTCGCCGTGGCGACTTTCCAGCAAACCGGACTCCAGATCGCCTTGCAGATAGGCGCTGGGCGCGTAATAGTTGGCCAAAACAGGCGTGTAGGGGTCAAAGTCGGCGAGGCTGCTGGGGATGGGGGGGGTGCTGGCCATAGGGGATCCCTGGGTTATCAGTATCGGTAAGTTACCAAAAGGCGGTGGGGAAGGTTCTAGGCGGATTTGAGGCCGTTTAAAGAGAGCAAAGCTGCCTGCACCTGGGTGATCCAGGGGCGGATGAACTCCAGTTCGCCGGGAGTTAGGTGATCCCTAAGCTCTTGCTGAAAAGTCCGATGGACTACCTCATAAACGCTCTGCAGCTCGTACAGGCGCACCTCCTCTTCCATCCACTCGATCAGCCGCTCCTTCAAGAGGTTTTCGTCCTGCAGCAACATGGCCAGGGCGCTCTGACGCAGCAACAGGAGCAGGTGCCGCCGGCACAGGTTTACCGTTTGCGGAGAAAGATTGGGCATCTCCTTTTGAAGGGTGTCTAGGGTGCGGCTCACCATCTGGCTCTCCCCTTCCCGTACGACCCGGTACACGTGCAGCCGCTTTGGCCAGCCGAGCACATAGGCTTTGAGCTGCTCCAGTTGCTCCGGCGTGAGGTAGCGGGCCTCGGCCTCAATTAGCATCTGCTCCAGTGGGCTCACCATCTCACTTCTCCAAAGTGTTGGTGGGTGCTCAGCGGGTGTCGGCGTTCAAAACAGGCTGAATAAATCGGCCAAAGTAATCGGTTCCTCTTCAGGCTGGGGCGGCAGCGCTGCCGAGAGGGATCCCAAGGAACGGGCCGCCAAAGCCAGGGGATCCCCCGTCCAGGGGATGGAGGCAAAATGCTCTCGCACCCGTACAAAAGGCATGGGCAGCGAGGGGTCTTGCAGAGGGCGGTTATCCCAATTCAGGCGAGCAAAAAAGCTCTGCACCGATTCTTCCAGAAAAACCTCTGCTGTCATGGCTTGGTCACTCCTTGACCGGAGCGCAACTTTTGGGCAATTTCGCTGGCGCTGGCCCCTTCGTTGAGCCAAAAGGCAGCCGCATCGATGCGATCTTTGCTGCCGAGCAAAAACTTACAGTAGCTTTCTCCCATGGAGTAGCACTGGATCTCGATGCAGTTGAGCTGCCGTTCCACCATGGCGCTGAAAAACCCGGCAAATAAGCCAGCGTAGAGATGGCAAACCGGCTTGCCCACATCCCCCAGGGTGCGGGCCACGGCGGAGTCAAAGAGGTTGATAAAAATAAACCCCTGCCGCCGGCTCTCGGTCTCCACCTCCCAGCGCCCCCAGCCTTGCGAGGTCAAGGGCCACCACCAGGTTTCCAAGAGGAACATCAGGTGGCTCTGCTTGGGTTTGCGCCGATACTCTTCCTCAAACCAGTGGGAGAAGTGGATTGCATCGTTGCGGCCCCACTCGCGGCCAATGGTGTACATCAAGGAGGCCGAGGCATCCCCCACTTCTTCTTCCAGGCCCTGTTGCAAACCTAGGATAAAATCCTCGCTTACCAAGACGTTGCGCGCGCCCGTCCAGTCTACTAGGGATCCCTGGGAGCGGTCGAAGCGAAAAAAATCCTCGCGGCTGTAGTGGTTATGCCGCTGGGCGACAGGTTGCAGGGCAAGCTCGATGGGGCCGGTTGACATGGCTAGAGGGGAGGAGGGTAAATTTTTTCACACTTCTTGCTGAATCATAGCCTTTTCGCCGGGGGCTTTGGCCAGAGCTGTCGATAGGTGCGCCAAAGAAACCCTTGCCGCCGGGAAGCCAGCGACGGCCAAGGGCTGCAGGGGTTTGGGTTTAGGAGGGAGGTCTGACTTTGACGAAGGCGATGGCGGAGCGCCACAGCAGCGATTCTTGTCCCTCAGCGTCGGCCAAACAAAGGCAGTCGGGATCCTGCCAGCGCAACTGGCCGACGAAGACATCGCCGGTATTGAGCTTAACCTCAACGATTTCCCGATCCCGGATCACCCGCTGCAGGCGACGCACGCTTGGGATCCCGGTGTTGAACTCGGTCACAGCAGCCCTCTTGGCCAGCGGAAGGACGGCATGTCGGCAAGCGCACTGCTCTCAGTATAGGGGATCCCTGCCGGCCCGCACCCTGACTTGAGGGCCTCTCCCCGGGACGCTCTCACCCTTTGACCCATTTTCTCTACCAGCGGGTACTATGAAGGCGGGGTGGCGCTCGGAGGAGACGGCGACTCTTGTCAGCCCGTCACGTTTTTTAAGCGAATCTACGGGTGTTCTCCCCGAAAAAAGCCAGCACAATGGGGCTGGGGTGATACAAGGGGCGGGTGTTACCCCAGGGGGCCGATCCAAGGTTAGGATCCCTTCCAACCTGCAATTTTGCCGCCGATTCGTCTTCAACCATCCAACCATCATCAGTGCAGGAGAGATCGTCATGGCAGTTGAGAAAGTGAACTCTTCTTCCAGCCTGGCCGAAGTGATCGACCGCATTTTGGACAAAGGGATCGTGGTCGATGCCTGGGTGCGGGTTTCTCTGGTGGGGATCGAGCTGTTGGCCATTGAAGCTCGCGTTGTCGTGGCTTCGGTGGAAACCTACCTGAAATACGCCGAGGCGGTGGGCCTGACGGCTACTGCTGCTGCCCCTGCCGTCTAAGTCTGGCCGTCTTCAGCCACTTGTAAAGAGGCGGCAGCTGCCTCCCGCAGCCGCTATAGCTTGGCAGTCCTGTCGAAGCAGGTGGCTAGTGAGGCAGGGACCAGGGTAGAGTCTCTGCCTCGCTTTGCTCAGTTCTGGCCAACTTTGACCGACCAACAGCCCGGCTATTCCCGCTCCCAGGTGGAGGACTTGTGCGGCCTGCCGGTTTGCATTGCCACGCAAGTGCCGAAGCCAGCTATCTGGGAGAAGGGAAAAAGGCCGTAGTGCCCCTGACCCACACAAAAGGGTAGTCAGCATTATGGCATTGAATTTATTGAGGTAGAGGAGGCGTACAGCTCGCAGGCAAGCTTCCTAGATGGAGATGGGCTACCTAATTATGGTGAAAAACCCGACGGGTGGAGACCCTCTGGAAAGCGTGTCAAGCGGGGCCTGTACCAAACGGCAAAGGGGTGGTTGGTCAACGCTGAGGCAAATGCTGCCGCCAACCTGCTTAAGAAAGTCAGCAGAACCTTGGGGCTTTGCGTGAAGGAACTGTCTAGAGGCGCTTTGACAACGCCGTTACGGGTTCTTTTGTGGACTGCGTAAGAATCCCCCGCCTTTAGGCGGTGGGAGTGTCAAAGTAAAAACCAACAGGAGAGAGGGAGCGCCATGAGTTTGCGGGAACAGTGGGCCATGGCCCACAACCAACGGGTGGCCCAGAATCAAAGTTTGTTCAGTCAATCCCGGCAGCAGCGTCTGGAGCAGCACCGAGCTCTGATAGCCGAGCTGGAGCAACGCCGCCGGGAACGACAAGAGGCAATCCGGCAACAGAGGGAGCAAACCCGTAGGCAACTGAAGAGCTTCAACCAGAGCCGGGCGGCGCAGCGGGCCTTGGACGAGCATTCTCGCATGGAGGCTGTGGCCCAGCGGGTCAAAGCGGTGGCGGAGCTTCTCTCCCGCATGGCTCAAGAGCGAGCCGCCCAATCGCAGGCCCAGCAGCAGGAGCTGCAGACTTTTCAAGCCAACTTGACAGCGACGGTGGGGAGATTGCTGAGCACCTGTGCACAGGCCCGGCAGACCATGGCCGGCCAAACTCGACAAGCTCGCCAGTCTTTTTATGCTGAGTTGCGGCAGCGGGTACAGGCTTTGCAGCAGCTCGCGCGGCAGGAGCTGGCTCAGGTCGCTCAGGATCAGCGGGCAGAGGCCCAGGCTCTGCGGCAAGCTTTGGCGGCTTTCCGCAGGGCGTTGCACGAGCAGGTCTGGGGGAATGGGATCCCAGAGGCCCAACCCATCATCCCTTCTGAGGGCTTGGAAGGTGAAAAGTCTGAGAGCTCGGCCAATGCCTCGAAAACGGTTTCGGCTGAGGTTTCCCTGCCAAAGCCTGTGGTTGCGGTCTCAGAAGAGGCGGCTCCTCCTCCCCCTCAGCCTGTGGTGACTCCGCCACCACCTGAACCTGCTCCAGTTCGGCCCGCGCCCCCGCAGGAGGCAAGTTCGGATCGCATCATGGCCTACGTCAACAACTATGTAACCAACCTGCAAGCGCAGGCTCCCGATCTAACTTTGCTGCAGGTGATCGGGGATCGGGAGCGGGTGCGGGATCTGCTGGCCCGCGGTGCGGTGGATCTGGGGGTGGATCCCTCCGAGATCCTGGCCACCTTGCGGCGTATGGTGTCAGCGACGGTTGCTATCTGATCCCGGCCTAACACCTGTGAGCGCAAGAAGACCGTTGCCGCTATAGTCGAGGCAAGAGCGTCAAGGCAATTGAGAGTTGGGTATTGCTATGGCCACGGTTCTGCAGGCGCGTCCCCGCCAGTTCGTAAACACTCCTTACATCGAGCGGATTACCCGCCGCGCTTTGCGCTATCTGCAATCGGGTTTTGCGGTGCATCTGCGGGGCCCTTCGGGCACGGGCAAGACTACCCTGGCGATGCATCTGGCTAGCCTGCTGGGCCGTCCCATCATGCTGATCTGCTGATCTACGGCGACGATCGCTTCGATTCTTCCGACCTGATCGGGGGGCGCACCGGCTTTACCCATCGGCGGGTGGTGGACAACTTTATCCACTCGGTGGTGAAGACGGAGGAGGATGTGCAGCAGCGCTGGGTGGATGCCCGCCTCACCTTGGCTTGCCGAGAGGGGTTTACCCTCATCTACGACGAGTTCAATCGCTCCCGCCCTGAGGCCAACAATGCTCTCCTGAGTGCCTTGGAGGAGAGGCTGCTGGTGTTGCCGCCGGACAGCAACCGCTCGGAGTATCTGCGGGTGCATCCCCAGTTCCGGGCCATCTTCACCTCCAACCCAGAGGAATACACCGGAGTTCACAAGGCCCAGGATGCGCTGCTGGATCGGATGATCACCATCGATATCGGCGAGCCGGATATCGAGACCGAAAAGGAGATCCTCACCGCGCGCATCGGTCTCTCTGCCCCTGATGCGCTCAAGATCGTCCACATCGTCCGCGCTTTTCGCCGCAAATTGGATCTGACCCGCCACCCCAGCCTGCGCAGTTGTCTGATGATCGGACGCATTGTCAAGGAGCACGAGCTGGCGGTGAGCAAGGACAATGCCGATTTTCGCGCTCTGTGCGCCGACGTGCTGTTGCCCAGGGCCGGCAAGCGCTACGAGGAAGGAGCCCAGGTGCTCAACTATTTGCTGGATCAACTGCCCGGCTGATATTTGTATGCTTTCGCACACTTTGGAGGGAAATTCTCTGTGCCTATTACCTCTCAACCCCTGGCCACGGCAACGCATGGCTCCTCTCTGGCCGATGTCTTGGAGCGGGTTTTGGACAAGGGGATTGTCATCGCCGGGGATATCACCGTTTCGGTGGGCAATGTGGAGCTGCTCAATGTGCGCATTCGGCTGCTGATCGCTTCGGTGGACAAGGCCAAGGAGATTGGGATCAACTGGTGGGAATCGGATCCCTATCTCAGCAGCCAAGCCCGCGAGCTGCTGGAAACCAACCGCCAGTTACTGCAGCGGGTCAGCGAGCTGGAAAAGCAACTGGCCCAAGGCCTGCCCAAGGGAGGAAATGGTAAGGACTAACGCGCTGCCCCGCCAGCGGGGCCAGGGATCCCGGGCTAGACTGGCAGGTGGGGTGGTTTGATTGGGGTGATGCGCATGGCGGTCGGGATCGACCTTGAGCAGAAAAACAGGTGCCAGCTAAGGGGGGTAGCCTGGGCGGTGGGGGTGGCGCTGCTGCTGGCGATCCCCAGCCTGGCTTGGGGGCAAAACCCGCGTGCCCTCAGCATCAGCGCCGATGTCCAGGAGGCCAATGCCAACACGGGGGTGTTTGTAGCCACCGGCAATGTCACCCTCAGCTTTCCCGCCGAGCGCCTCACGGCCCGCGCCCAGAGAGCGGTGTACTACAGCCGGGAGCAGCGGATCGAGCTGGAGGGCCAGGTCACCATCCGCCAAGGGGAAAATCAGTTGCAAGCAGAAAAAGTCATCTATCACATCGAAAAAGGCACCATCCAGGCCGTGCCAGCAGCAGGAGGCCAGGTGGAGTCCGTTTATGTGCTACCAGAACCCACTGCGAGCCCCTAGCTAAGGCTTAGATCCAGATCCTGCTGAGAGAAGTGCTCCTTCGCTGTCTGCTTCTGGAAGAAACGCCCACGAAAGGATTCGAACCTCCGACCCCTGGGACCGGAACCCAGTGCTCTAGTCCGCTGAGCTACGTGGGCAGTACGTGGACTCTATCCTACCCTCCAATTTCGCCTGCCTGCAAGTCTCGCAGGGGGGCAAAGCTACGGCGGTGCTGGGGGCTTGGCCCCAAGCGCTGCAGCGCCAGTCGGTGCTCCTGCGTGCCATAGCCGACGTTGGTGCGCCAGCCGTAGCCGGGGTACTGGTGATCCCAGCTCTGCATCAGGGTATCCCGCCAGACTTTGGCCACGATGGAAGCGGCGGCGATGGAGAGGCTAAGCTGATCCCCTTTGACCAGGGCCGTCTGCCGGGATCCCAGCTCTGCCAACGGCAACCCATCCAGCAGGATGTGCTCCACTTCCCCCACCTGCGCCAGAGCTCGTTGCATGGCCAGCAGCGTGGCCTGGCGAATGTTGAGCTGGTCGATCTCGGCGGCAGAGGCGCTGCCAATGCCTACGGCCAGGGCTACTTGGGCAATCCGCTCCGCCCAGTGGGCGCGCTGCGGCGGGCGCAGTTGTTTGCAGTCTCTCACCCCTGACAGCGCCTCCGGATCCAGATGGGCCGGCAAAATCACCGCCGCCGCCACCACCGGCCCCGCCAGGGCCCCCCGCCCCACCTCATCCACGCCTGCCACCCGCCGCATCCCCTGTTGCCACAGGGATCCCTCCCACTTCAGGCTGGGCTGCACCACCTTGTCCACACCCCCAACTCCGGAGCCAACCATCCTCTTGACCGAGCCAACCGACCAACGGCGAGGTTTGCTCCCGGGCTCAGCGGGCCGGCTAGCTGCTGCGGGAGCGCCGTCGTCTGGAGGCCGCCGGAGATTGCTGAGACGGGTCGATGACTACCTCCTGGGGCGTCACCGTTGCCGGCGGCTCCGCCATCGATGATACAGGCGGAGGAGTTTGCGGCTCGGAGGGTGCTGGCGGGGGAAGAGTATTTACCGGCTCCTGCTCCGGCAAAGCTGCGGCTTCAGGGGCAACCGTCTCCGCCGTGCCGTTGGCAGAAGTTGCACCGGCCTCCGCCTCTTCCGGGCTGGCCATCTTTACAGTGCCCGGCAGGGCCACCATAACCACCGTGTCGCGGCCCGAGGGCGGTGGCTGATCCAGAAGCAACAGCGGCGACAGCCCTAACTCTGAGTAGACCCGCTGTTGCAAGGGGGTCATCTCCACAGTAATGGCTTGCCGGGCTGGACGGCTTTCTGAGGACTCCACCCCACCGGCGCGAGCGGATCGCCCCGCGGTAGGCTGGTCTCTGTGGGAGCCCTGCTCTTCCCCATCTTCTCCCCGGCTGGGACGCCGGGATTCTTTGCGCTTCTGCTCCGCCCCGCCCCCTGCCGGCTGCAAGAGATCTTCCCCAGGCACCTCCAGACTGCCCCCTTCTGTCTCTCCGCTCCGGGAAACTGGGCGCTGGCCTACGCGGGGATCCACCCACTCGTCGCGGGAGCGTTTGCGCCCCACCTCAATTCGCGATTCCTCCAGATCCGGTCGCTGTTCTGGGGCAGTACGGGAGCGGCTCAGGGAGACACGGCCTTCGGTTCGCGACACCCCATTGCTCCCCAGCCGCAGGCCCGCCCGCTGCGAGTCGCCCTCCTGGAGCAGGCTTGGGCTGGAACCGTCCTCCCCCTCAGTGGGCAACGTTACCGGCAGGCCACTTTCGACCGTCAACAGCCGTCCTGGCTCAGCTCCTGGCAGGCGGGCCAGGATCCCTAGCCCCTCACAAGTAGGACAAGAGTGGCCGAAGATCTCGTAAAGGCTTTGCCCCTGCCGCTTGCGGGTGAGCTCCACCAGCCCCAATTCCGACAACTGAACCACCTGGGGGCGAGCTTTGTCGCTGGAGAGGGCCTTGTTGAAGTGCTCCAAAACCAGCAACTGGTCGCGGCGGGAATCCATGTCGATGAAGTCCACCACGATCACGCCGGCAATGTTGCGCAGCCTCAGTTGACGGGCAATCTCGGTAGCCGCCTCACAGTTGGTCCACAGCACTGTCTCGCGAGAGGTGGCCGATTGGGTGAAAGAGCCAGAGTTGACATCGATCACCGTCAGGGCTTCGGTGGGCTCAATGACGATGTAGCCGCCGGAGGGGAGATCCACCCGGGGTCGCAGCGCCTGCCGGATGACTGCATTGACCCGGAAATACTCCAGGATGGGGGTGGGTTCGCGGTGGGCATCGACCACAACACCGGGCGGCATCTGGCCCTTGTTCCAACCTTGCAAATAGCTACGCACCCGCTTCGCCCCTGCCGGCGAGTCGGTAACGATGCGGTTGACGTCCTCCGAGTAGACATCCCGCAGCACTCGCTGGATAAAATCGTCATCTCGGCTGAGCAGCCCCGGACCCCGTGCCGCCTGATACTGCTGTTGAATATCCTCCCAGAGCTTTTTCAATTGCTCCAGGTCTTCGATCATCGCCTCTTCAGACACCCCCTCGGCCTCGGTGCGCACCAACAGGCCCATCTGGGGGGGTTTGATCAAAATAGCCAGCGACTTGAGGCGATTGCGTTCTTCCCGATCCTCGATGCGGCGGGACAGATGAACCCCTTTGCCGTAGGGTCGCAGCACCAAGTACCGCCCTGGAAAGGCCAGATCGCCGGTGAGGCGTGGCCCTTTGTTGCCGGTGGGCTCCTTCATAACCTGCACCAGCACCTTTTGCTGTGGCAGAACCAGCTCCGAGATGGAGGCATGGTTGCGCTTGAGGCGTAGCGGGCCTAGGTCGCTGACGTGAATAAACCCGTTGCGTTCGCCGGAGCCAATGTTGACAAAGGCAGCGTCGATGCTGGGCAGGACGTTCTCGACGATCCCGACGTAGACGTCTCCCACCTGGTAGGTGCCACTGGCAACGATCAGCTCTTGGACTTGGTCTTCGGCAAAAACAGCAGCGACGCGGTGTTGCTCATCAATTACAATCTGCCTGGGCATTAACGTTCCTCCCCGCCCCCAGGGCCTGCGGTTGTGGATTGAACCCTCCTTGCGGCGAGGCGCTGTCCTTTTGGCGGGATCCGCTCAAGTTTTTTTAGCCAGAATCGATTCATCATGAGGCTGTCCATTACCCTAAGCTCTGCTTTGACGGAGGATGACCGATTTGCTGGGCTTCCACTCCACCATTGATGAGGTGAGTCCAAGCTCATCGGATCCTTAGGATTGGGTGGGATTTGCATGGGGATTGATGGATAGGCTCAGGAGGCAAGATGACACCCCTCCGCCTCAGACATCCCAGAAGAGATTAGACGATGGTTCGTGGCAGAACCCCAATCGTGCCAGCCTAGATCCACAGAAAGACAGGGTTTGCACGCGGAAAGAAACACCTTCTCAGGAGAAAAAATATAGTGCTAGAGCCAGGCCACAGGGGCACACCTCTCTGTACCGCCTATCGACTGGGCCCTGTTGCGCCCGTTACCTGCCCTGGGTACTGAGTTAGGGTTGACACTCCCTCCGCCTGAAAGCGGGGGATTCTTACGCAGTCCACAGACGAACTCGTAAAGGCGTTGTCAAGCCGCCTCTGGACAGTTCCTTGGGGCAAAGTTCCAAGGTTCTGCTTACCTTTTCTGATCAGGTTGGTTGAGACGTTGACATCTCCTCGGCGCTTGCCACCGGTCGGGTTTTTCACCGTGATTAGGTGCTCGCCTGGAAACGGTACGCCTCATCAACAAGTATACTAACTCCCTGAGCACCATTGGCGAGCAACCGAAGTTGCTTGCGGGCTTTTCCGCACCGTACTAACTAAAGTACAGGGCCGCCAAGCTATCCTTCTGGGTCTCCATTTCAGAATCCGATCAAACTGTTGCCTGCTGCCTGCCCTGCCTTTGGCCAAGTTGATCCCGGCAAGCTCCGCAGCGGCAGAAGCCAGCAATAGACAACATAGCGCCTGTCGGATCCCCCCCTCCAGACAGGGGCAGAGCCCAGCCTTGGTCTCCTTTTTGTCCGGTCGATCCTGAGGCCGCTCCTCAGTCGGGATCGGAGGTGCCGTCTTGCCACAGCAGACGCAGCCGCCTGGCCATCTGTAGCGTCCAGCGGGGCAAGCCCAAGGACTCGGCCATTTGCACGAGTTGATTGGGCCGCAGGTAAGCGCCGTCGTTGCGGCAACTGCCGCGGTAGAGGAGGCGGGCGCTGCCGTCGGGGGCCAGGCCCTGAAACTCCAGGTAGTAGAGCAGGGGGCGAGCGTTGAAGCGACAGGGTTTGCCGGATTTGGTGGATTTTTCAATCCAAATTTCCCGCGCATCCAGGATCTGGGTAACCCAGGTCGGCCAGTCGGCTTCGGGCAACTCGCAGCTCACGCTGAGTTGATATTCGGCGGCGTAAACCGCTTCGGTAGCCGAGGGATCCCGCAGGCCGATCTCTTGAATGGCCTGGATGGGAATTTCGGGGGGCAGTTGCTCGGCCAGCAGGGCGCGCAGCTCCTCCGGGGTAAAGGGAGCCCCGGGGCGGGCCAGGAGTTCCAGATCGAGGATCTCCCCATAGCCTTCCTGGCCGATGGGCAGGGCGTTGGCGTTAGCCAGGCGGGGCATGGGGTGGTAACCGCCGCTAAAGGCCAGAGGCAGCCCCGCTCGCCGACAGGCCCGTTCCCACAGCCGCATCAGATCCAGGTGGCCCAGCCAGCGCAGATCCCCAGTTTTGCCGTAGGTGATGCGGAAGCGCTGGGCGGGCGGCTGCGGCTCCAGGGGATCTGGGGTGGGGGTGGGCCGGCTTTGCAGGGGTGGGACGGGCGGGGGCGGGATGACGATGTTGTGGCCGAAGCCGGGGCCGCAGATGCCGCAGGCGGAGCAGCCCTCGAAGGAGCAGTCTTCCACAGTGAGGGCTTCCAGGGCGCGGCGGTAGTCTTTCTGCAGCCATTTTTTGTCGATGCCGGTATCGATGTGATCCCAGGGCAAGGGATCCTCCAGGCCCAATTCGCGCATGGGGAGATGGGCGCAGAGGGCAACCGGATCGGCGCTGGGATCCACCGCTTCGCCGCAGTAGGCCTTGACCCAGGCGGCATAGGCGGCGTCGATGTTTTCCCACCAGGCGTCCAGGCCGGCGCCGGCCCGCCAGGCCTGCTCGATCATGCGGCCCAGGGAGCGATCCCCCTTGCCAATAAAGTCTTCCAGGATGCTGAAGCGGATGTCGGTGAAGTGGGCTTTGACCCCCCGCAGCCGCCGCAGCTCCTTTTGCAGCAAGGCCTGCTTGCGCTGCACGTCGGCGTAGTCCACCCGGTGCCACTGGAAGGGGGTGTGGGGCTTGGGGACAAAGTTGGAGACCGTGAGGGTAAACTCCACCTTCTTGTGACCCAAGGCCGCACATTCTCGCTGCAGCATCTCAACCGTGCGGGCAATCCCAATGACATCGGCGTCAGTCTCTCCCGGCAGGCCGATCATGAAATAGAGCTTGATCTTGTCCCAGCCCTCCTGGACGGCGGTGCGAATGCCGCGAATGAGGTCAACATCGCTAAGACCCTTGTTGATGATGTCCCGCAGCCGTTGCGTGCCGGCTTCTGGGGCAAAGGTCAGCCCCGAGCGGCGGGATCCCTTCATGATGGCGGCAATTTGCTCATCGAAGCGATCCACCCGCTGGCTGGGCAGCGAGAGGGCGACGTGCTCCCCCAGCAGGCGGTTGTGCAGCTCGGCCCCCACCGCCGGCAGGGAGAGGTAGTCGGAGCAACTGAGGGAAGAAAGGGAAAATTCGCTGTAGCCGGTTTTGCGCAGGCCCTGCACCACCGCCTCCACCACCGCTTGCGGATCCACATCGCGAGCCGGGCGGGTGAGCATGCCGGGTTGGCAAAAGCGACAGCCGCGGGTACAGCCGCGCCGCACTTCCATGACCAGGCGGTCGTGGACGGTTGCCACCAGCGGTACTAGGCCAATGGAGTACTGCGGTTGGGGCAGGGCCACGCGGCGGCGGATGCGCTCCGGCACGCCGGGCACGATGGGGCGGGGCGGGATCCCCTCGTAAAACTGGGGCACATACACCCCCGGCACCTGGGCCAGCTCCAAGAGCACCTCGCGGCGGGGCTTGGCTAGAGATTGAGCCAGCACCTGGCCGATCTCCGGCAGCACCTCTTCCCCATCCCCGAAGACAAAGAAATCGAAAAAGTCGGCAAAGGGCTCTGGGTTGGAGGTGGCGGTGGGCCCGCCGGCAAAGATCAGGGGACACTCTTGCGGGGTAAAGGGCTGGCGCTCCCACCATTTGAGGGGGATCCCGGCCAGATCCAGCATCTCTAAGATGTTGGTGCCCCCCAGCTCGTAGGCCAGGCTGAAGCCGATGATGTGGAAAGCGCGCAAGGGGCGGCGCGATTCTACGGCAAACAGCGGGATCTGCAACTGCCGCATCCGGGCCGCCAGATCCGGTCCCGGCAGGTAGGTGCGGTCGCACAACTGGTCTGGCTGGGCGTTGAGGATGTTGTAGAGGATGAGGTGGCCCAGGTTGGAGGCCCCCACCTCGTACAGCTCCGGGTAGCTCAGCACCCACCGCACCCGCCCCGACTCCCAGGGGCGGTGGGCGGCGCCGAACTCTTTCCCCAGGTAGCGGGCTGGCCGCTGGATCTCAGGCGTGAGCAGGCGATCCAGATCGATCGGGCCTAGATGGGCTTGCGTGGCAGCCAGAGAGAGCATGAGGATCCGAGCAAGAAGTGAACGCAGCTACTGATCTGACTCTAGCCGAACTTTCCCGGCAACCCAAACCCAAGACGGGGGTGGCGAGACCGTTCCATCTCCCCTCTCCCGGAGGGAGAGGGGTTGGGGGTGAGGGCGCACATCACTCCGGCAGCCGCTGCAAGGCTAGCGCCAACTGTTCGTACTCAGCCAGGTGGTTGTAGACCTGGGCCGAGATGCGCACCCAAAGCTGCCCGGCAAAGGGAAGGATGGGAACCTCGATGCGGTGCACCTGCCAGAGGTAGTCGTGCAGGCGGCGGGCCCGCTCCGCCAAAGGCAGCTCCGGGATCCACTGTTGCCAGAAGGGTGGCAGGGGCAGGGTGGCCATAAAGCCCAGCATCCGCTCCGGGGCAGGTGGGATCCCTTCCAATTGTTCCAAGAGCACCTGCCGCGCCTGCAGCAGCAGCGTGTGGTTGTGCTGGCGCAGCCTCTCCACCCCCAGCTCCTGGATAAAGGCCAGGGCTGCCGAGATGGCCAGCCAGGCGCTGGGATCGCGGGTGCCCACCCAGTCGAACTCGGCTGTGAACCCTTGCCCGTAGCCGTGGGAGATGGCCAGGGGATGGGTTTGGGCCTGGCGGTGGGGGGCCACCCACAGGAAGGCACAGCCCTTGGGGGCAAACAGCCACTTGTGGGCGTTGCCGGTGTACCAATCGGCTCCTAAGCTTTCCAACTCCAACGGGAGAACCCCCGGCGCATGGGCCCCGTCCACCAAGACTGGGATCCCGCGCTCTCGACAGAGGCCAATCAGCTCCGCCAAGGGGTAGACCAGAGCCGTGGGCGAGGTGAGGTGATCCAGCACCGCCAGCCGAGTCTGGGGGGTGAGAATGGCCGCAAACGCCGCCAAAACCTGCTCCGGCCCCGCAATCGGAAAGGGAACCTGGGCTTCCGCCAGCACCGCCCCCCAGCGTTCACAGACATAGCGCAACGCCTGGCGGACGGCCCCATAGCTGTGGCTGGTGTAGGCGATCTGATCCCCTGGCCGAAACGACAGCGAGCGCAGCACGGCATTGACGCCGCCGGTGGCATTTTCCACAAACACAAGGTTTTCAGGCTCAGCCCCAACAAACTGGGCCAGCTCTGCCGCCGCCGCCCGCAAAGCCCGCGGCAGCTCTTCCCCCATAAACTGTACCGGCTGGGCCTCTAGGCGCTCTTGCCAGGCTCGCTGGGCCTGCAGCACCGTTTTCGGGGTCGCGCCGTAGGAGCCGTGATTCAAAAAAATAGCCTGCGGATCCAGCCCCCACAACGAGCGGTCGCAAAGCGGTTTATCGACTGCCATGGGTTTGCCTTGGAAATAAGACCTGGCAAGCATGACCCAAAAAAGAAGAAAAAGAAATTGCTGGGATCTACAAAAACGAGATTGCCAGGCAGCGAGAAGATGTCAACCCCGATCCCAGACAGCAGCAAAGCTTTGGTCAGGTAGCGGAACTTGCAGGTTCCCGGAGAAGGTTGCTCTGAGTGGCCTTAGGAGCCGTCCTTGGATTCGGGGCCAAGATCCGCGATGGGAGCAATTTTGCTCAGCTTAATTTTGGGGTTGCTGCTGATAAATTGCTGCAAGGTCCACTCGTTTTTAAAGAGGAGAACCGGCCTATCTTGAATGTCTTTGACAATGAGGGTGTTAAACAGCCTGGGGAAATTCTGGAGGACTTCCCAGCCGTTTTCTACCCAGCGGGCCAGGGTGTAGGGCAGCATCTCCAGTCGGGTTTCAACATTGTATTCGTGTTCCAGGCGGTACTGCAGCACCTCAAACTGCAACTGGCCCACTGCCGCCACGATCGGATCCCGTTTCGACTCGTCGAGGGAATACATAATCTGCACCGCCCCTTCTTCCCGCAGCTCCGCCACCCCCTTCTGGAACTGTTTAAACTTGGAGGGGTTGGGATTTTTCAGATAGGCAAATAGCTCCGGCGAAAAGCTGGGGATCCCGGCGTAGCGCAACCTCGGGCCGGTGTAGATGGTATCCCCAATCCTGAAGATGCCGGGGTTGTTGAGGCCGATGACATCGCCAGGATAGGCTTCATCGATGGAGATGCGCTCTTGGGCGAACAATTTTTGGGGATAGGAGAGACGGATGGGGCGATTGAGGCGGGCATGGTTGACCACCATGTCCTTCTCGAACTTACCGGAGCAGATGCGTACAAAAGCAATGCGATCCCGGTGGCGGGGATCCATATTGGCCTGCAGCTTAAAGACAAAGCCGGTGAACTCAGGATGTTCGGGTGGGATCAGCCCTGCCGTGCTCTCGTGGGGCATTGGCGGCAGGGAGTACTCGATAAACGCATTGAGAAACAGCTCCACCCCAAAGTTGGTCATGGCGCTGCCGAAAAAGACGGGGGTTTGCTGGCCAGCATGAACCTGTTTGAGATCCAAGCTGGGCATGAGGCCATCCAATAACTCCAGCTCTTCTTTAAATTGGTAATAGAGATCCTTTTCAATCAGTTCTTCAATTTGCGGATCCCCGAGTTTAACGACGGTATCTTTGACCCGCAGCCGCCCCCCCGAGACTCGCTCAAAGAAGTGAAACTCCTGAGTCCGCCGGTCAAACAAAGCTGTGAAGCGCTCCCCTGAGCCAATCGGCCAGGTTACAGGATAGGGCTTGAGGCCCAGCTCCGTCTCGATTTCGTCCATCAGCTCGAGGGGATCCCGGCTGGGGCGATCCATCTTGTTGATGAAGGTAAAGATCGGCAACTTCCGCAGTTGACAGACTTCAAACAGCTTGCGGGTCTGGGGTTCTAGCCCTTTGCCGGCGTCTTCTAGCATCACAGCGTTATCAGCCGCCGCCAGGGTGCGGTAGGTGTCTTCGCTGAAGTCTTGGTGGCCGGGAGTATCGAGCAAGTTGAGGCGAATGTTGCGGTAGTCAAACTGCAACACAGTCGAGGTAATGGAAATGCCCCGTTGTCTTTCCAGCTCCATCCAGTCGGAGGTAACCCGCTTTTGGGCGCGACGGGCCTTCACCGCCCCTGCTTCTTGAATCGCCCCCCCCGTACAACAGCAGCTTTTCCGTAAGGGTGGTCTTCCCGGCATCGGGGTGGGAAATAATGGCGAAGGTGCGCCGTTGCTGGATAGCTTTGGCCAAATCCACTGCTTTCATAAGAAGTAAGTGCTCCAATCAAAACCCGCTCGTCTCACAGCGCGCTGACGCTATGCGACCCTTAAAAAATAGCGATGGCACTCCCCTTGCTGCCCTGCTGCTGCTTCGCAGACGATGGAGAGCTTTAGCGAGGAGTAGAAAAGAGAGAGGCTGGGATGGCCGTCCGCTAGCGGGGGAGGGAGCACAGGTTGAAAAGCCGGGGAAGAGCACTAACCTACTCTGACCGTAGCACAGGACGTGGTTCTGCCGTTGCCTGGCACTCTAGGACAGAGATCCTTTGGAGCGGAATTCCCACCGAGCGGATCGGGATCAACGGGTCTCGTTCAACAGTTGCTTAGCAGTTGCTCAATGGTGGCGATGGTGAAGTTTTGGCTGACCACCAGCCGTTCCACGCGAATGCGGTGGGCCTGCAGCAGGCACTCTTGTTGCAATGCTTTGGGCAGTTGCTCCCAATGGTCCAGCAGGACTGCCAGCAAGATCTCGCCCGGCAAGAGGGATCCCAGCTTTTCCACACTCTCGGCAGACCATTTGAGGGTAAAGCCAGCGGGCAATTTTTTGGGAGACTTTTGGGTGGGAGCCATCTTAGCGCTCCCTCAGCATCGCCTCGAGGACTTCACGGTAGGCCTGAGCCAAGAGTCTTCTCCTGCCTCTGCCAGGCACCAGCCCCTGCTGTTGGTTTGCTGCGCCACCGTTTTGTAGAGAAGTCTCGGCCAGCCCTTGTCTTCAGCCCTCCTCCTGCCCCCTCAGAGGGAAGACAGGAAGCGGTGCAGCCGTTCCAGTCCTTTTTCAAGCGTGGCGCGGTCGGCGGCATAGGAGAGGCGGATGTAGGACTCTGCCCCGAAGGCCACCCCCGGCACGGCGGCCACGTGATGTTCTTTGAGCAGCCGTTGGCAAAACTCTACCGAACCCAAGCCGGTTTGGCCGATGTTGACAAACACATAAAATGCGCCCTCCGGCTCCGGGAAAGTCACCCCCGGCAAGGTGCGGATCCCTTGCACCATCAGATCCCGTCGCTGCCAGAATTCTTGGCGCATCTTCTCCACCGCTGCCGCCGAGAGGGGGCTGGTGAGAGCCTCCAGGGCGCCGTACTGGGCAAAGGTGCAGACGTTGGAGGTGCTGTGGCTTTGCAGGCTGATGGCCGCCTCGATGATGGGCTTAGGGCCCGCCAAGTAGCCAATCCGCCAGCCGGTCATGGCATAGGCTTTGGCGAAGCCGCTGCTGAGGATCAGTCGCGGCATCAAGTCAGGGCAAAGGGATCCCAGGCTGATGTGGCGGGCTTGGCCGTAAACCAGCTTTTCGTAGATCTCATCGCAGACCACATAGAGATGGGGAACCGAGAGGATCACCTCTGCCAAAGCTGCCAGCTCCTGCCGGTGATAGACAGCGCCGGTGGGGTTGGCCGGCGAGTTGAGGATGAGCAACTTGCTGCGGGGGGTGAGGGCCTGGCGCAGTTGGTCGGCGGTGAGCTTGAACCCCTGGCCCTCTTGCGTCTCCACCCGCACCACCTTGGCCCCGGCCAGAGCCACCATCTCGGGATAGCTAACCCAGTAGGGGACGGGCAGGATCACCTCGTCGCCGGGATCCAGGAGCACCATGGCCAGGTTAAACAGGGTTTGCTTGCCGCCGTTGCTAATCAGGATCTGGTCGGGGCTGTAGTCCAAGCCGTTTTCTCGGCGCAATTTGTCTGCCACCGCCTGGCGCAGGGTGGGGATCCCGGCAGTGGGGCCGTAGCGGGTTTTGCCCTCTTCCAGGGCGCGGATGGCGGCAGCCCGAATGTGCTCAGGGGTGTCGAAGTCCGGCTCGCCAGCGCTCAGGATACAGACATCCAGACCCTCTGCCCGCATGGCCTTGGCCAGAGCCGAAATCGACAGCGTTGCGGAAGGAGAGAGACGAGCAACCCGTTGGGACAAGCCGGCAGCAGACACCATCAGTTGGGGATCTGGGGTAGCAGGTTGGGTTAGTTTTAGGCAGTTAGGCCACCGCTGTCAAGAGGCGGCTGCCATCCACCAGCAGCAGCTTATGACCCTCCCGCTCCGCCAACAGATCCCAAAACTCGCCGGCGACGGCCCCCGGCAAGAACCCTTCCAGACGCAGCTGCAGGGGGGGGAATTGCTTGTTCCCCTGGGGCTTGCGCCGCACCGTCACCCAGATGAAGCCGTCGTGGGGCTCGACGATGCCGCGAATGTTAAAGCCCTCCTCTACATCCTCGGGGGCAGGCAGAAAGGGCTCGTCCAGATCTGGATCTTGCTCCTCCTCCGGCAAGGCCAGGATGCGGATAACGCTCAGGCCCAAAGTGCCGCCCGACCGCGGCTGCGGCTGCACGTAGTACCAGTAGGTGTGGCCGCTCTCGATGCAATAGGTGAAAGGGCGCAGCAGCTCCGCGCGGCCAGGGGTGGCCGGATACTCTACGCCATCGGCGGCAACCAGCGTCGCCTGAGCATAAGTCTGCGGGATCGATTTTAGGGATCCCTTGATCAAGCCCAGGGCGCGGAACTGGTAGGGGTAGGCAGGAGGGGGCAGTGGGTTCATCAGGAACAGGGGTAGAAGCTATGGGGGTAGGGTCTACAAGTTTATCCCATGGCGGTAGTCACCTTAGAGGTATAGGCGGCTGCTAATCCAGCAAAAATTGCACCCACTTCGGCGGCGGCGGCAGCGGACAGCGGAAATGCTCCATCACCAGAGCTGCCACCAAATGCACCGTGAAGACGTAGACCAGGGAGTTAAAGGCGATAAACCCTGCCACCACCACCTGAACCATCCAGGGTTCTGCCACCCAGTACACGCCCAGCCTGGCCAGAGACACATCCAGCAGCCAGTTGGTCAAGCCGGTGAGTTGGATGGTGACGTAAGTCCAGAGGTTTTCCCCCACCAACAGCGAGGAGAGCAGCAACTGGAAAACGAGGCCGAAAGCGCTGAGGGCAGCGCCGCTGGCCACCGAGACATACCAGGAAAGGCGCCGCCGCCATAGGCGGGCACACCAGTAGCCCAGCAGGCCGTAGGGAATGACGTAGAGAATGCTGCGCGTGGGCCCCATCAGCACCGTCAGCAACAGAGCAGAGACCGCCAGCGCCATCGCCCCGGTGCGGGGATCCCAGCGCATCACCGCCAGCGCCACCGGAATGGGGAAAAACAGACGCATAAACGGGGCCAGCGGCGTGTAGCTCAAGATCCAGATCAAAGCAGCAGTGCTGGCTAAGAAAGCTGTCTCCACCACCCTTAGAGCCGGAGAGCGGGGAGGTGGCGGGGGCAAGGGAGGAAAATCCTGCTGCACAGGAGGCTGAGGGGACGCAGGCACAGCGAGAAAAAGAAAAGAAAACTGTTCCCAGCTTAGGTCAGCGGTTGTGGAGTTGGTTGCAGTTGGGGAGCAAGGGCTCGGCTACTTGAC
This sequence comes from Synechococcus sp. W60.3, assembly GCF_047502615.1. Lineage (NCBI taxonomy): Bacteria > Bacillati > Cyanobacteriota > Cyanophyceae > Synechococcales > Synechococcaceae > Synechococcus > Synechococcus sp. W60.3. Next base: position 63,056 of record NZ_JANSHJ010000011.1, read on the forward strand.
CTTGCCGCTCCGCAAGACTTACACAACGCTAAACAAAAACGAACTTTTGTCCAGCGTCGTTGCTTCCTTTCTACTTCCACGACCCATACCTCGTTGGTTGCCCAACCCCCCCTTAGTCCCCCCGTATACGGGGGGATGTAGGGGGGCAGAGGAGTCTTCACAGGCGTAACTTCCCGTCGTTCGCGGCAGCGGGCCGTAGGCCTTGAACACAGTTGGCTGGAAGGGAAGAACCTGTTCACCACAACCAACTGACAGCTCTAGAGCTTGCACTTGTACTCTAGCTGTCGCCGAAACTCATAGAACCCACAGTCAGCAATGCTGCCTACCAACTTGTGGTTCTTGAGCATCCCTGAAACGTAAGGACGCCGTCCCGCTGACGCGAACAGTTTTTCTCAGCAAAACCCTGACTGACTAGAGGCAGACCCGACCTCCCCCTGTGGCAGAGCTCTGGATCCTCTTCCCATCCCAGCCCACCTGCCAAACTTGGCCCGCTACTGCCACCTCATCCCCCAGGCGTAACTTGCGCCCTCGCCGGGTTTCCACCTCGCCGTTGACCCGCACCTGCCCCGCCTGGATGAGCTGCTTGGCCTGCCCGCCGGTGGGCACAACTCCCGTCAGCTTGAGAAATTGATCCAGTTTGATAAGGGGATCCCCTGCTGGAGGAGCTTGGGAAGGGGGAAGAGTCTCGGCCATAACCTCACCGTTCTGGCTTGGATGTTGGCTGATCCAACTTTATTAAGATCCAACTTTTTAATTTTGACGCTGCTGCTCTGCCGGGATGGGCGATCCCCTAGGGCTACGGGCTATCGGCAGCAGCCGAAGCGGTGGGCTCGCCTTCGGCAGACCAAAACTCATAGGCAGCCTGGGAGAGTTTGGCGATTAGCTCTTCGGCTTTGGGATCGTTGGGAGTTTCCCGCTTTACCCACACTGCTGCCACGTAGCGTCGCCCGTTGGGCAAATCGAGTATGCCGGCATCTCCCACCACCGACCTGAGAGTTCCCGTCTTGTGGGCAATGCGCACCTCTTGGCCCAAGTTGGGGCGAAAATAGGAGGGCCGCTGCGTGCGCCAGAGGATGTCCAAAAAGCGGTCGCGGCTGCGGCGGCTGAGCATTCGCCCCTGCTCCACCTGGCTGAGCAGCCAGACCATGTCGCGCGGGCTGCTGGTGTTGGTGCCCTCCAAATCCGGCAGCCACCAGGAAATTTGCGTGTGCTGCAGCCCCCACTGGCGAAACTTTTGGTTGAGGGCTTCCCGACCGCCGAGGCGATCGATGATGAGGTTGGCGGCGAAGTTGTCGCTGATGGTGCTCATGAGGGTAGCTGCCTCCAGAGCAGAGACCCGGGATCCGAGGGGACGGGTCTGCAATACGCCAGCTCCCCCACCCCTGAGGTCTTCTCTCAAAGTCAGCCTCTCGTCCAGCCGCACCTGACCCGTTTCCACTGCCTGCAAAAAAGCCAGGAGAATCGGGATCTTGATGACGCTGGCGGCAGGAAAAACCTGATCCGGCCTCACCCCGGCAAAGGCGCCGCTTTCCACCTCCCAGAACAGGGCTCCTGCTGTCAGGCCCGGCTGATCGGCCAGAGCAGCCAAGCGCTCCTGCAAAGCGGGGATTTCCTGTCCTCTTAACAGGTCTGTGGGCAAGGTGGAGGGGAGCTCCTGCATCGCATCCTGTTCTGGCCGGGCAGGAGTGGTCGATTGCAGCAGTTGCGATAGGCCAGCCATCGTCAGGCCCAACATCAGGCTGAGGCCCAGGCCTCGCAGCAACACCTCCAACAGGGCCGGAGACCGCCTCAGGCGGCGAGGCTGGGCAGCTCGTTGGCGCATCCGGGCAATGGCTCTTTGGCGAGAGAGGCGCAGCGGTTGGGGGCGGGAAGCCAAGAGGGATCCCTCGGCAGCCGGAGCAGGCAGCAAGTGGCGAGAAGGGGAGGCAGCCTGAGTGAAGCGGCGCTGACGACGCACCGGATCCCGAGACCTTTCTCGAGCTAAGCTGCTGCCTTTCCCCTCCCCTGTCCTCGCCATAAGAACGACTGCCCCAACGAAGGTCTTGATGACCGATATCGCGACAATTTTACTGAACTTGCGCCGGCGAGCCCGGTTCAATTAAACCCACAGATCGGCGAACCTGGCCTGGGAAAGTTTGGCGAGGGAGAGCTTTAGAGCTTGGCCATCTCCGGCCCTCCACCCCTCCTGAGTCGGCAGTCGGGCTGCTTCGACCTCTTGGGAAGCCCCTCGAGAAGAAGATCGCGGAGAAACAGGGGCAACTCCTCAGGCAATCGCGACCTTGTTCTCCGAGGGTGAATCCGAAGCTCGGCCTGCTCCGTACTTGAGGTGGCTTGTTCTCCGACCGAGGAGCTTTTTCCATATTGTTGACGCTTTTGCTGGATTCGGCCTTGCGGCCTCGTTTTGTCTTCAAAACTTTTTGGGGCGTCTGCCTAGCTGCTGACTTGTTTCTCAGCGGCTGCGGGAGCAGCAACTCGGCGACCCCTGCGCCGGGAGCTGTAGTCTCTACGGCTACCTTGACCCTATCTCCTGCTGCCGAAGTACCGCCGGTAGCGGTGCCCAGCTCCGCCAGCGGCAGTGCTGTGGTCACTTTAAACCAAACCGCCCGTACCCTATCTGTTGAGCAGGTCTCCAGCTTCTTGGCCGGGGCCTACTACCTCAACATCCATACGCAAGCCAATCCTGCCGGCGAGTTGCGGGCCCAGGTGGTTTTCCCTCGCTAAACCTGAGAGGCGACTTCTCAGCCGCCTAGGCGGCGCGGAGCCCTGGGAGGGCACCTTTTATACCTGCTGGGCCGGGTGGACTGTCTCTTGCAGGGCCCCGCCGTCGGCAGGTTGTCTAAATAGCAGGGAAGTTGGCTGCCCAAGCCTCTGCCTGGGCGGCTCCTGTGCTCTAACTTTTGCGACCAGCGGAGGCGGTAGGGCTTGCCCGACGGGGATCCCTCTTTGGGGGGCGGCTCGGATCCGGGCCAAATTGGCTATCCTAGAGATGAGGGGGTTGGTCGATAACGGAGTTTCCCCATCGCGACACGTATCCCAAGTGAGATCCTCGACACCCCAAAGCCGAAGCTGGTGGGAGGCAACAATGGCTGACTACAACCGCGGCATTATGAGGTTCAAGGGGGCGGATAGCCCAATTGTGGTTCTGATCTCGGCCAGCATTGTGGCGGGGGTGGTCTCCGCCCTGATCTGGTGGGCGTTGCACTTCGCTTACGCGGCTTGAGATCCCAGGTTCCTTCTCGACGGACTGGAAGAGAGTCCGAGGTTGCGGTTGCTGGCGAGCAGTCGCTAGGTTGGAGCAGCGCAGTTTTGCAGCGCCTGCGGCAGTCCTTGCAGCGTTGGTACTGCCAGCAGGGTCGAGATCTGCCCTGGCGACGCACGCGGGATCCCTATGCCATTTGGGTGGCGGAGGTGATGCTGCAACAGACCCAGGTGGCAACCGTGATCCCCTACTTTCAGCGCTGGATGGAGGCTCTGCCCGGGATCCCAGAGTTGGCGACGGCTCCGCAGCAACAAGTGCTGAAACTGTGGGAAGGGCTGGGCTACTACCGGCGGGCGCTGAATCTGCACAGAGCTGCTCAAATCCTGATGCAGGAACACGGGGGCCAGTTTCCCAGGAATCTGGAGCAGGTGCTGGCGCTGCCGGGGATCGGGCGCACCACCGCTGGCGGCATTCTCAGCGCCGCCTTTGACCTGCCCCTGCCGATTTTGGAGGGCAACGTCAAGCGGGTGTTGGCCCGCCTGGTGGCTTTGCCCCAGCCGCCGGCCCGTTGTCTGCCCCTGTTGTGGCGGCTTTCGCAGCAGTTGCTGGATCCCGAGCAGCCGCGCACCTTTAACCAGGCCCTGATGGACTTGGGCGCGACCATCTGCCGGCCCCGGCAGCCTCGCTGTGGCCAATGTCCTTGGCAGGCCGATTGCGCTGCCTACAATCGAGGTCAACAGCAACACCTGCCTATGTCTGAGCCCCGTCCCTCGCGCCCTCACAAACAGATCGCGGTGGCCATCGTTTTGCGAGGGAAAGAGATCCTCATCGATCGGCGGCTGGAAAGCTCCATGCTCAGCGGCCTGTGGGAGTTCCCCGGCGGCAAAATCGAGCCGGGAGAAACCCCTGCGGAGTGTGTGGTGCGGGAGGTGAAAGAAGAAATCGGCATCGACATTGAGGTGGTGGCTCCGCTGGCCACCATCGAACATGCCTACACCCATTTCACCATCACCCTTATTGCTTTTATCTGCCGCTATTTGCGCGGAGAAGCTCAAGCCCTGCAATGCAGCGAAGTGCGCTGGGTCGAGCCGGCGGAGCTGTCGCAATTTCCCTTTCCGGCAGCCAACCAAAAGCTATTTCCCTACCTGTACGCTTGGCTGGAAGCGCGAGGGCATCTCTTATAATCCGCCAAACTGCTTAAATCCCTCCGGCTTTGCTCGCACAAGACATCCGATAGGATGATAGGTGTCCTGCTGAGGTGAGCATGACTCTAGTCAATGATATACTGGACTATACTGAAAATAATGTACAGTATGTTCAGTATAGCTGCTTGGTATGGCTAGGTATGTAAAACCGAGAGAAGCGGCGGATTATTTTGGGGTGTGTCTCCACACCTTGAGGCGATGGGAACAGAAAGGCTGGATCAAAGCAATACGTACTCCATCTGGTAGGGCAAGAAGGTATGACCTCGACAGCTACATCAGAACGCCAAAGAAAGCCAAACGAGTCGTTTTGTACGCCCGAGTCAGCAGTCGAGGGCAAAAGTCAGACTTGGAGAGACAGATTGCAAGACTGGTTAACCTCTATCCTGGAGCCGAAGTGGTCGGAGAGGTTGGCGGCGGTCTCAACTTCAAAAGACCAAAGTTCCTTGCCTTATTGGAACGAGTTCGTGCGGGAGACGTCGGAACAATTGTGGTCGCTCACCGGGATCGACTCTGCCGGTTTGGATTTGAGTTCGTTGAGTGGTACTGCCGTCAATACGGGTGCGAAATCTTGGTTCTCGATGACGATCACCTTTCTCCCCAGCAGGAACTGGTTGAGGATATCCTCACCATCCTGCACTGCTTCAGCAGTCGGCTCTACGGACTCAGAAAATATCGGGCTGCAATCGAGAAAGATACGGATTTATCCGGAGCCAGCGCTGGCTAAAGTCTGGAAGCGGTGGCAAGCGGCGTGCCGGTACTGCTACAACCAAGCGATTGCCTATCAGCGTCAGCATGGTGCCCCAAAAACGGCCAGAAAGCTGCGGCACATCATCCTGCACTCCGACCTGCCCGGGTGGGTGAAGGACGCCCCCTGCCACATCAAGCAGAACGCGGTCGTCGAGGCGTGGTTGGCGTTCCGCCGAAGCAAAGACGCGAGGTTTCGCAGTGTGCGGGACAGGTCGCATACGCTGCAATTCAACGCCGGCAACTTTCGCAATGGGAAGTGGTATCCGAAACTCACCCGAGGTTTGGCGTTCCGCGCATCCGAGGAGATGCCCAGAGAATGGGCACGTGGAACTGAGCTAATGCGGGTGAAAGACAGATGGTATGCCATCTTTCCTGAGCCCGTGAACGAGCAGTGTTCGTTAGCAAAGGGGGTGATCGCACTTGATCCTGGAGTAAGAAGTTTCTTTACAGGGTTTGATGGGGCAGGTTTTGTAAATATTGCCAAGGGAGACTTTGGCAGGATCGTTCGGCTGTGCTACCACCTAGACGATCTGCAATCTAGGCTGAGCAAAGCGCCGAGACCCAAGCGTAGGCGAATGCGGCAAGCGGCGTTTCGTCTGCGGGAGAGAATCAGGAACTTGGTGGACGAGTGCCATCGCAAGGTAGCGGCGTTCCTAACGGATAACTACCGATTGATATTCCTCCCCACTTTCGAGTCAGCCAAGATGGTTGCCAAGGCAGGGAGGAAGTTTGGTAGCAAGACAGCAAGGGCGATGCTCACCTGGGCGCACTATCGGTTCAAGCAGCTCCTGAAGTTTCAAGCCAAGAAGAAAAACGTGGTTGTCGTGGAAGTATCGGAAGCGTACACCAGCAAAACCTGTACCAAGTGCGGGCACATCCACACCAAGTTGGGTGGCGCAAAGGTGTTTAGATGCCCAAAGTGCAACCATAGGCTACCACGAGATTGGCAAGGCGCTCTGGGTGTTATGCTCAGGGCTTTGCGGGATACCGCCATCCTGTTCAGCAGTGGGCAGGATGCTATCGCTGCACCGTTGAGCGATAATGCTTAGCAGTGTTCAGCGTAAATGTATCAGGCACGGATATGCTTGTCACTCTGGAAAAAGCTGGGGAGATTCTTGCCAAAGGATCCCATACGGCGATTACGACAACAGACGGCAAGATCGCGCTGGTGCCAAAAGGAAAAGAGAACCTTAAGCTGACGGCCGCCGAAGCCATTAACTTGATGTTCTACGTCGTCCGCTCTGCCGACCCCCCAGAAGCAGTGATGGCACAACTGCAAGAGGCCGTTGCCAAGGCGCAAGCCCCTGATCCCGCCGAAGAACGCGCCAGAAGATATCGAGAAATCCGCGGAACTTAGCAGAAGCCGGTCGAGTCGGTTGCTCCAGGGCTCTCTGGACTAACTCGAGTTCCAGAATCAGAGGCTGGCAGGGCTGAGGGGAACCAATTTCCCGTCCGTAGTCAACCCCAGCAGCATCGGCTCCTGTGGCTGGATGGCCTGGCCAGTGAGGGCGCAACGCTGGGGCCGCTGAGCCGTGGCGGGGAAACTGGCCTGAATATCCTCGGCGGTGAGGGTGGCAGCCTCTTGAGAGTGGCGCAAGACATAGCCCCAGAGAATTTCGCGGATCAAGGCCTGGTAGCCCTGGCCGCCGGCCAACGCCTTCAGTCGTTGCTTCAGTTCCCGCTCCAGACGAATGCTGGTCACCTCCATCTCGGTGGTGGGAGTGCGAGGGTGGGCGTGGGCATGCATGCAGGGATCCTCTCCAAAGGCTTATACTACTCCTGTAGCACAAGGTGAGCACTGAGAGCATTCTAGGTGTAGAGATTTTGCCGCAGGTTTTATGGTTGAGCCGATCCCACCTCGTCGCCGCGCCTTAGAGCACCTGCTGAACCGGTTGGGGTTCAAGGATCCCGCCTGGCTGGAGCAACTGCGCTGGGATCTGTTGGATCAAGCTTTGATTCACCCTTCTCTGGATGGCCAGCGCAACAACGACCGGCTGGAGTTCTTAGGGGATTCTGTCCTGCGCATTTTGGCCACTGAGTTCTTGTTCCAGTCCTATCCCCACTTGTCGGTGGGAGAGCTGACCGCAGTTCGCTCGGATCTGATCAGCGATGCCCACCTGGCGGAACTGGCGGATCTGCATGGCCTAGAGCGCTACCTTGAGGTGGGAGCCAGCTCCCAAAACGACCTGGCCGGACGGGAGCGGCGCTTAGCCGATGCTTTTGAGGCGGTGTTGGGATCCCTATACCTGAGCTGGGGCATGCACACCCTGGCCCGGCTGCATCCTTGGCTGGATCCCTACTTTCGCCAACGGGTGGAGCAGTGGTTCCAGGATCCCACTCGGCGCAACCCGAAAGCCGCGCTGCAGGAACTGACCCAACGCCTATGGGGCACCTTGCCGGAATATCGTCTGGTGGCTGCCCGGGAACACCCGCCGCACTTCACCATGGAAGTTTGGGGCCACGGCCAATGTTGGGGCCGCGGCGAGGGGCGCTCCAAAAAGGCGGCAGAAATGGCCGCTGCGGCCCAAGCCTACGGGCACTTGCAGTCGCAGGAAATAAGGTAGGCGCCACTACGAGGCGCTCCATGGGTGGCAACCGCTGTGGTAGCCGGCCTCTGCTTCCGGCACCGCCAGCCCGCTTCTACGGGGAGTTCTCGCCTCATCTCGCCTGCAGCTGCAAGCTGGGATCTGCATTGCCCAGCTTTTTGGGGGTTAGGCTGACAAGGGGGCAGAGCAGCGGCAGCCTGAGAGAGATGAGAGCGTTGAACCTAAGCTAGACCTAGCCAACAACAAGAGTATGGATCCAAAATTGGAACAGCGCGCCCGCGAGCTGCGCGCTCTGCTGCAGAAGGCCAGCATTGCCTACTACGTCCACGATGCCCCCATTCTGGAAGACAGCGTTTACGACCGCCTCTACCGCGAGCTGCAGGAGCTGGAGCGGGCCTACCCCGAGCTCATCACCCCCGACAGCCCCACCCAGCGGGTAGGGGAAAAGCCCGCCGAGCAGTTCCCCACCGTTTCCCACCGCATCCCCCTCTACAGTCTGGAAAACGCCTTCAACCTGGAAGAGCTAAAGGAATGGCAAGAGCGCCTGTGGCGGGTTCTGGGGCGCACCCCTGAGGAAGGGGAGCTGGAATATGTGTGCGAGCTGAAAATTGACGGCGCTGCCCTGGCTCTTACCTATGTGGATGGGCTGCTGCAGCGGGGGGCCACCCGCGGCGATGGACAGTCAGGTGAGGACATTACCCCCAATATCCGCGCCATCCCTTCTATTCCCCTGCGCTTGGCAACCGCCGCTCCCCCGCCGGTCCTGGAGGTGCGAGGAGAGGCCTATCTCCCCATTGCTGAGTTCGAGCGCATCAACCGGGAGCGATGCTCCGCCGGGGATCCCCCCTTTGCCAACCCGCGCAACTGCGCCGCCGGCACCTTGCGCCAGTTGGATAGCCGCGTGGTTGCCGCCCGCAAGCTCAGCTTCTTCGCCTATGCCCTCCACTGGCCGGAGGGGTGGCCAAGCGGGGATCCCCCCCAAACCCAGTGGGAGTGTCTGCAGCGGCTAAAAGACCTGGGATTGCCCGTCAATCCTCTGTCCCAGGTGTGCCGGGGCCTCGAGGAGGTGGTCCAGTTCTACGAGCGGTGGCGGCAGGCCCAGCTTCCCTATGCCTGTGACGGTGTGGTAGTGAAGCTCAACTCCCTGCGGCTGCAAGAGGAGGCCGGCTTTACGCAAAAATTCCCCCGCTGGGCCATTGCCCTCAAATACCCTGCCCAGGAAGTCCCCACCCGCATTCGCGCCATCGTGGCCAGCGTAGGCCGCACCGGAGCCGTCACGCCGGTGGCGGAGCTGGAGCCGGTTCTTCTGGCGGGCACCACCGTCAGCCGCGCCAGCCTGCACAATGCCGATCGCCTGGAAGAGCTGGATGTCCACATCGGCGACACCGCCATCGTGCGCAAGGCCGGGGAGATCATCCCTGAGGTGGTGGGGATCCTCAAGGAGCTGCGCCCCCCCGATGCCGTTCCCTACCGCCTGCCCAGCCACTGTCCCGAGTGCGGCACCCTTTTGGTTCGCCCTGCCGGCGAGGCGATAACCCGCTGCCCCAACCCAGCTTGTCCGGCCAAGATCAGGGGGCAACTGCAGCACTGGGCCAGCCGCGACGCCATGGATATCGAGGGCCTGGGGGAAAAGCGGGTGGCCCAGTTAGTAGAAAAGCTGGGGGTGCGCACCGTGGCCGATCTCTACCGCCTCACCCCGGAACACTTGGAGAGCCTGGAGGGGATGGGATCCCGTTCCAGCCAGAAGCTGGTGCAGGCCATCCAGCGCTCCCGTCAACAGCCCTGGGAGCGCGTGCTCTACGGGCTGGGGATCCCCCATGTGGGGGTGGTGACCGCCCAGATTTTGGCCCAGCATTTCCCCGCCCCAGAACTCTTGGCCCAGGCCAGGGCTGAAGACATCGCCCAAATCTACGGGATAGGGGTGGAAATTGCCGAGGCGGTGGTGGCCTGGTTTGCCGATCCCGCCCACCAGAAGTTGCTGCAGGAGCTGCGGGAGCTGGGGATCCCTGCCCTGCCCCGGCAAGCGGCCCCTGCCGTCTCCCAGGTTCTGGCTGGGAAGAAGTTTGTCATCACCGGCACCCTGCCTACTCTCTCCCGCCAGCAGGCCAAGGCTTGGATTGAAAGCCGCGGCGGCAAAGTGACCGCCAGCGTCAGCCGCCAAACCGACTATGTGGTGGTAGGGTCGGATCCCGGCTCCAAACTCAAGCAGGCCCAGGCTTTGGGGATCCCTCTCCTGAGCGAGGCGGAGCTGCTGGCGTTGGATCCGAAGTGATCTCCATCCTTGACGAGAAAAAATTTGGGAAGGCCGGCTTGTCCTCGCCCTGGCGATGGTTTATCATACAATTCTGTGAGGAGTGGACGCCAGAGGGGGAAGAGGACGAAACACGGACAGTCCCTTCCCCTTTTTGGTGCTCAAGATCTACCCTGGTTCCGCTCCAGAGGGTATCCAACCGAACCAAAAAGCCCACTTGCTTCCGACGACCGTCTTTGCCAGAGTTAGGAACATTCCACTATCATGAGAGTAGCGGAGACGCATGTTTCCGTTCACTCCTCACACCATCCGCCGCTCGACGTCGAGTCGGGCGGTTTTCTTATCAACTTTCTATCCAATCGCCGCAGAGCTATCCTCTACAGCCGGCTTAGGAAGCCCACAAGCTGGAAGGAAGTGCTAGACTAGTAGGTTAGTAAGTTCTGTCCCTTCAGTATTCCTACGCCTCTGCGGCCGCGCCCCACGTTTAAGCAGCACCAGAGCGTCCTGTCTTTCCTGGAATTCGCCGAACACAATAGCCAAGAGCAAACAGCAACGAGGATCCCATGGCCAAGCATGACTCCCACCTGAGATGCTCCTTCTGTAATAAGTCCCAGGATCAAGTGCGTAAGTTGATTGCGGGGCCGGGGGTCTACATCTGCGACGAGTGTGTGGAGCTGTGCAACGAGATTTTGGAGGAGGAACTCTACGACGGCAATACCCCACCTGCCACAGCCCCTGCTGCCAGCCGTCGCGAAACCCCTAGAAAATCCTCTCGCAGCTTGCCTTCTCTGGCACAGTTGCCTAAGCCGCGCGAGATCATGCGCTACCTTGACCAGTACGTGATTGGCCAAGAGAAGGCCAAGAAGGTTCTGTCGGTGGCGGTTTACAACCACTACAAGCGGCTGGCTGCTAAGGCCAACCCCAACAGCCTCGGAGCTGCGGAGCTGGATGAGGTGGAACTGCAAAAGTCCAACATTTTGGTCATTGGCCCCACCGGCTCCGGCAAAACCCTGCTGGCCGAAACCCTGGCCCGCATGTTGGATGTGCCCTTTGCCGTTGCCGATGCCACTACCCTCACCGAAGCCGGCTACGTCGGCGAAGATGTGGAAAACATCCTGTTGCGCCTGCTGCAGGTGGCGGACATGGATGTGGAAGAAGCCCAGCGCGGCATCATCTACATCGACGAAATCGACAAAATTGCCCGCAAGAGCGAAAACCCTTCCATTACCCGCGACGTTTCCGGCGAAGGGGTGCAGCAGGCTTTGTTGAAGATGCTGGAGGGAACTATTGCCAACGTGCCTCCGCAGGGAGGGCGCAAGCACCCCTACCAAGACTGCATTCAAATCGACACTTCCAACATTCTCTTCATCTGTGGGGGCGCTTTTGTCGGCCTGGAGAAGGTGATCGAGCAGCGCATTGGCAAAAAGTCGATGGGCTTTATCAAGCCAGGGGAGCAGCTAGCAGTTACCCGTGAGCAACGCCTGGCCGATGCCCTCAAGGCGCTGGAGCCGGAGGATTTGATCAAGTACGGCATGATCCCAGAATTCATAGGGCGGCTGCCGGTGGTGGCTACCCTGGATCCCCTGGACGAGAAGGCCCTCGAGGCCATCTTGACGCAGCCTAAAAATGCCATCCTCAAGCAGGCCCAGAAGCTGTTGCGCATGGACGGGGTGGAGCTAGAGTTCGAGCCGGCTGCCATTTCTGCCATTGCCAAGGAAGCCTACCGTCGCAAAACGGGGGCGCGGGCGCTGCGGGCCATTGTGGAAGAGCTAATGCTGGACGTGATGTACGAGGTTCCCTCTCGCCGGGATATCAAATACGTGCGCATCACGGCCGAGATGGTGGAGCGCCGTTCCACGCACGAGCTGATCCCTCACCCTTCCACCCTGCCTAAACCTGAGTCTGCCTAGGGTCACAGCCCTGCTGGATCCCGCTGCGTCGGCATATGATCAGTGTTTGGTCTTGCAAGGAAGGGCAAGGGGGCGCATGGGGCGGGCGGATCGCGAGTATGCGGTGATCGGTCTGGGACGCTTCGGCACGAGCTTGGCCCTCACGCTGATGGAGCGAGGGCACAATGTTTTGGGGATCGACCGCAGCCGGGAGATTGTGCAGCGTCTGGCGGATCAGCTAACGCAGGTGGTGGCGCTGGATTCCAGCGATGAGGATGCCCTGCGGGCGGTGGATATTCTCTCCTTCGACACCGTGGTGGTGGCCATCGGCAGCGATTTCGAGAGCAATCTGTTGACGACGGTGGCCCTCAAGAGTTTGGGGGTGCGCAACGTGGTTTGCAAGGCTTCGACAGAGCGGCAACGCTCGATTCTCTTGCGGGTGGGAGCGGATCGGGTGGTGTTGCCGGAGCAGGAGGCGGGGCGACGTTTGGCTCAGGTGCTGACGGCACCAGGGATCCTAGATCAATTGGAGCTGGAGCCGGGTTACAGCATCACCGAGCTGGAGGTGCCGGAGGCGCTGGTGGGCCATACGCTGGCGGAGTCGGACTTGCGTCGCCGCTTCGGCATCACAGTTTTGGTGGTGAAGCGAAAACAATCGTTGGTGGTTTCTCCCCCGGCAGATTACCTGCTGGAGAAGGGGGATCTGCTGGTGGTGCTGGGGGCCAATACCAACATCTCGCGGCTGAACGAGATGTAACGGGGGATCCGATGAGAGAGGGCTGCGTCCCGCCGCCGCAACCCGAGGGGGCTGAGGGATGGGTGTCTCCCCGATCTTCAGGAACCCCTCGCCCGACGCTGCCTCAGTCCTCTTGGATCCCGGCCAGTCGCTTACACCGGCTCTTTTTTGGGGACAGGCGTCGCCCGCTGCCGCCGCC
>NZ_JANSHJ010000048.1:0-8366 GCF_047502615.1 Synechococcus sp. W60.3
AGCAGCAACTCCGGGAAGTGATTCTCGGAAGCTCCCGTCTACAGCCCGTCAGGGCTTAGTGGGAGAGGATGTCACGTTTCGGCGTGATTTGGAGTAGCTATATCAAGCTGGGGCTGAAGATGGCGGCGGGATCAAACTGCTGCTTCAGCTTGCGCATTAGGGTCGCCGTCGGGCCGAAATCGTGGGCCAGAGCTGTCTTCAGGGCTGCCGGTGCCTCCAGCAGCAGGAGAAACCCGCCCACCGACTTGAGGTGGCGCTGTAACTGTAGCAGGGATCCCACCTCAGGCTGGGAGATCCAGGCTCGCCCCAATCCACAGCCGCGATGCAGTTGCACCTGAGCGTCGGGAAATAGAGACTGAAACTGCTCTAGAGTAGCCAGGCTCTGGCTAGGCAAGCAGCCGAACTTGGCCAACACCATCCCCGCACGGCGGGAGGGCAGAGGCGGGGCTTCAGGTCTTGCCTCTTGCCAGCTCAATCCTGCAGGAGCTAGCTGTTGCACCTGGGTCATCTGTTGGGCAATTACCCGCTCGGAGCCGTGGAAATGGAGGCAGAGCTGGGGCCCTTCTGCCTTCAGCCAGAGATCCACCCCCACCGGGCTGACCGGCGCCCTCAGCACCTGCCGAGCCAAGGCTTCCAAATCGGGCAGGGATCCTGTAGCCACCAAAGTTGCTTGGGCTGCCGGCAGGGGATAGAGCCGTAGGGTCGCCTGCGTCAGGATCCCCAAACTGCCCAGGGATCCGGCGAACAGTCTCGTCAAGTTATAGCCGGCCACATTCTTAACCACCCGCCCACCCGCTTTGGCCACCTCCCCATCGGCCCGTACCCAGGTGATGCCCAGCAGCAAATCGCCGATCCCACCGTAACGCCAGCGCAGCGAGCCCGTATCGGCCGTGGCGACGATGCCCCCCACTGTGGCCCAGTCAGGGTAAAGGGGATCCACCGGCCACCATTGCCCCCGCTCTGCCAAGATGGCTTGTAGCTCCGCTAGGGTCATACCGGCCTCCACTGTCGCCGTTAGGTCGGCAGCCGCATGGTCGATCAAGCGGCGCAGCCCACGGGTACTGAGGATGAGATCCACAGCCTCCAAGCGAGGAGCCCATCCCCACTTGCTCCCCTGCCCGAGCGGCAGCACCTTCCGCTCGCGGCACTCTTTTAGGAGCTGCGCCAATTCTGGAACCGTCGAGGGAGTTTGGATGGGAATAGGAGCGGCCTGGCCGGAGAGAAAATCTGTCAGCGGCGGAGAAAAAGCCATCGAGAAGAGCTAAGCCCAAAACGCCGGCAACATCTGATCCCCTAGCTATCGGGATCAACTTGCCCAATTTCAGTGTAGGGGGCAAACTCCTCACCTGGGCAGCACAGCCACAGATGGGTACTTGATGAGGCTTAGAATGCAGCCAGCTTCCCAAGTTCCCTCGCCGGGAGCGGAGGGCTGAGAGGGGTCGCGGCAGCACGGGCTGAACTCAAGTAATCTGGCAGCCGCTCAAAATCTGTCAAATCTGTCTCCAATGAAACCAACCCAAGCTCAACTCGATGACGCGAAGATACTTGAAAAAAACAGAGCAACAGGATGGCGATTGCCCCTTTTTAGATGAAGGAAAAACCTCGATAAACCGGAAGAGCCGCAACTTAGATCGACAATTCCTGTTAACAGCGAGCTAAGAGCTTAACTTGCTCCCCAAGTCTCGGCACCAGCAAATTAAACAGCAGATAGATGTAAAGATTTATATCAAAATTCGAAACTTCTTTGCGCGACGTGGTACTCTAACTTGTAAAGTTAAGCTTGGGTTAAAGCTATCAAATGCCTAAAGCTAAAACTGCCTGCAAGTAAGTCCGTAAGTAAGTATTTTGTCTGGTCTTGGCTAAAGTTTCCCTCTGCTATACTGTTTGCAAATTTTTCTGACTGCAATTTAAGGTTCGGTTATCCCCTGACACCGACATGGTGCAAGACTTGCGCTCTTCATCGGGATCCCTGGAACAGTGCTTTGGCCAGATGCCACTCTTGGTCGGGTTCGACAGCCCCCTTGCCGAGGTTCTCTCCCTGTTGGCGCAAAAGAATGGCTCCCGGCCCTACGCCTTGGTGGTGGATGCAGGCCAAGTGGTGGACATTTTGACGGCTGTGGATTTGACACTCCCACCCAGGGGATTCTTACGCAGCCCAAAATGGACTCGCAAAGGCGCTGTCAAGACGCCCCTAGACAGTCCTTTGAGGCATAACCTCAAAGTTCTGCTTACTTCGGACTTAAGTTCCTCCAGGTTAGTTATTGCCGCGCGGGTTTTGCACCGCAGTAGGTTGTTTTCCTGGAGAAGCTCTGTACTAACTATAACAAAGAAGCAACTAAAGTGGCTCAAGGGCTTTTCCGCCCCGTACTTTAGTACGGGGCTACCAAGCTATCCTTTTGTGTTGCGGTGGGTGGCCAGCGACCGATCTTGGCAGGGATCCACCCTGGCTGAGGCGATGACCGCCCCTGTTGTAACCTTGGCCGCCGGCGACTACCGGGATCCGCTGGCGTTAAGGATCCCCCTTTTGTCTATTGGCCCCCGGAGGAGATGGAGAAGATCGCCACCGCCTTCGCCCAGGGGCTGGCTCAGGGTCGGCCCCCGCAGGGTTGGGAGCTGACCTTTATGCGTCGCAACGGCGAGCGGTTTCCGGTGCGGATTTTGGATGCCCCCTGGCAGGATGCCCAGGGGAAGGTAATCGGCATTGCCAGCGTACAGGATTTGACCCAGGAAAAAGAGTTGCAGAACCCACAACAAAAACGGCAGCACTCGCTGCACGATCAGCCAGATCTGTTTCAAAACCTCTTTGAGCAAGCCCCGGTGGGCATGGCAGTTACGGATGCGGCGGGGCAGATCGTCAAGGTGAACGAGAGCTTTTGCCAGCTCACCGGCTACACCGAGGCCGAGCTCTTGAGCATGAATTACGCCGACCTCACCCACCCTGAGGATCTGCGGCAGGAGGCAATCTATGTCGAAGAAATACGAGCGGGCCGCCGCCGGGGCTACCGCATGGAAAAACGCTACATCCGCAAAAGCGGCGAGATCCTCTGGGTTGACCTCTCGTCTTTTGTGGCGGAGACTCCCGACAAACAAATCTACGGCATTGCCTCCATTGTCGATATTACCGAGCGCAAGCGAGCCCAGGAGCAGGCTCAACTGCAACTCCACCAAGCCCGGCTGCTCAACCGCATCGCCCAAGGGATCCGGCAATCGTTGCAGGTGGAGTCCATCCTGGGTTTTGCCGTAGAAGAAGTCCGCCGTTTGTTGGATGTGGAGCGGGTGGTGATCTACCGCTTTTTCCCCAATTGGGTGGGCGAGATCGCCATGCAATCGGTCAGCCGGCCAGAGTTGAGCCTGCTGGGCCTGGTTATCGAAGATCAATGCTTTGTTAGCCAGTGGCACCAGGCCTATCAGCAGGGCCGCATTTCGGCCATTGAAGATATCGACACCGCCCCCATCCAGCCCTGCCACCGCGAGCTGCTGGCCGGTTTGGGGGTGCGGGCCAACTTGGTGGTGCCCATTTTGCAGGCGGCTGGCCCTGACGGCAAAGACAGCGAGCCGGCCCGCCTCTGGGGGCTGTTGATCGCCCACCAGTGCAGCGCCCCCAAACAATGGGATCCCTGGATGCCGGATTTTTTGCGACAAATTGCCGATCAACTGGGGCTGGCGCTGCAACAGGCGGAGCTGTTTGAGCAACTCCAAGCTGCCAACGCCGAGCTGCGCTACCAGGTGGAGGTGCGCAATGCCGAGCTGGCCCAGCGGGTGAGATACGAGCAACTGCTGCGGCTGATTGGCGACAAGGTGCGCTCCAGCCTGGACGAACAGGAGATCTTGGCCACCGTGGTGCGGGAGCTCACCCAGGCTTTCCAACTGGGCGCCTGCGGTGTGGCCCTCATCCATCCGGAAACCCAGACCTACACGCTGGCCTACGAAGCGGCGGGATCCCTGCCCCCCCTGGGCAAGGTCACTCTGCCCTTGGATCCCGTGCTTTTGCGCCAGCTCCGCCAAGGCCAGACCCTCTACCTCAGCACGGATCACCCGCTGCGGGGGCGCTGTACCCTGCTTGCCTGCCCCCTGGTTGTAGAAGAGCAAGAAGGGCAGCTTGTCTCAGGCACCGGCTCGTTGCTGGGCTTTCTCAAGTTAGTTCGCCTGCCCCAGGAGGGCTTTACCGAGGCCGAGATCCACTTTGCCGAGCAGGTGGCCACCCAGTGCAGCATCGCCATTCGCCAGGCCCGCCTCTACCAGGAAACCCAGGCTCAGCTCCAGCAACTGCAGCAGCTCAACGAGCTCAAAGAAGAGTTTCTCAGCATGGTCTCCCACGAGCTGCGCACGCCTCTGACCAGCATGAAAATGGCCCTGAAAATGCTGGAGGTGCGCGGCCTTTCCGAGGCGCAGATCCCCTATTTCAACATCCTCAAACAGGAGTGGCAAAAAGAGCTGGACTTGGTCAACGACCTGCTGGACTTGCAGCGGCTAGAGGCCGGCAGCCGCAGTCTGGAGATCGCCCGCTTCGAGGTGCGCGAGTGGCTGGAAAAGCTGTTGCCGCCCTTTGCCCTGCGCTTTCAAGAGCGCCAGCTCACCTTTATCTCCTACCCCCCCTCTGAACCCATCTTGTTCAACACCGATGTGGGGCTGCTCACCCGCATCTTGAGCGAGTTGCTGGCCAACGCCGCCAAGTACACCCCTGCCGGCCAGCAGGTTCATCTGGAAGTGGCGGTCGATTCGTCGGGTCTCCATTTGCAGGTCACCAACACCGGTGTCGAGATCCCAGCGGAGCACCTGCCGCGCATCTTCGAGAAGTTCCACCGCATCCCGCACCTGGACTACGCCCACCAGGGGGGCACCGGCTTGGGCCTGCCGCTGGTGAAAAAGGCGGTGGAGCTGTTGCAAGGGATCCTGCAAGTGGAAAGCGGCGAGAACCGCACCCTGTTCGCGGTCAGCCTGCCGGATTTGGGCAGTTCCGCCCTCACCCCCAGCCCCTCTCCCTCAGGGAGAGGGGAGCTAGATGACCCTGGGCAGCGTTGCCGGTCAAACAGCCGCCATGGCTAGCCGTTGGCTAAGGACTCCGTCCCGCCGACGCGAGCGGCAGGAGGGGGTTCTTTTGCCGGCGAAGGGGGAGAGGAGAGCAGTTGCTGCTCCACCAGGCGGGCAAACTCCCGCTCGAAGCTCACCAGGGCGCGGTTGGTTTTGCCTCCCAGGTAGAGCCCTGCTTCCGTCTCCAGGGCCCAAACTTGGCTGTAGCTGAAATAGCTCATCGCCACCCCCAGCATCAGCAGCCCAAAGCCGAGATAGACCAGCGGGATCCCTGGGTCGGATTTAATCTGCAGACCGGTGGCGCCGATAACCTCGTCTAGGTGCAGGGTAAGACGGTTGGGGAAGCGCTGGGGGGCAACTTCGTCCAGGGCCAGGCTCATGCCCTGGCGCAGGGATCCTATCCACTGGCCTTGGGTGTCGTAGAGCAGGGCCGTCCCCTGCAAATCGGGCAACAACAGCGTCAGGCCCTCGCTTAGGTCTGGCCGGGTGGGGACAAAAGCGCCCCAGAGCTTGCTGCCCGCTTGGGTGGGCACCGGCACCACCGGGATTTGAAAGGGAGGGCTGTTGTTGAGGCGGATGCGGATGCTGTCGATGCTCCAATCAGCCTGGTAGAGGGTCACCCCCCGGTAGGAGAGGGGATGGTTGACGGAAATGGTCTGGCGTTTGACCTCCTGGCCCCCATCCAAAATCGAGAGATCTGAGTAAAACTGCTTCACCCGGCCATCAGGAGCATAGTCAATCCAGAAGCGGTTGACCCGAATTTGCCAGGTGGGTAGATGAGCCAGATCCCCTGCCCCGGTTACCTGTTCAATGGCGGCGACGCTGCCGCTGGGGATCAGCGCTTGGGCCTTGAAGCCGGCAAGGCTGCCCCAGATGGCCCCCAGCAGGATCAGCAGCAGGCTGACGTGCACCAGGATAGGCCCAAACCGCCCAATCAGACCCTTGCGGGCGTAAAGTCGGGATCCGTCCTGAAACACCGCATAGCCCCGCTGGCGCAGCCGCTGCGGCAGCCCCTGCAGGGAGCGTTGGGGCAGATAGGTCCAAAAGGGCAGCCGCTGGAAGGAGTGGGGACGGGTGAGGTAGCTCCAGCGACGGGCCACCTTGAGCATCGGCCACTGGCGCGTCAAAGAACAGGCGGCCAGGCTGCTGCCAAAGAGGATCAACAGGGCCAGAAACCAAGAGGTGCGATAGACGTGATCCAGCCCCAGCTTGAGGATCAGCCGCCAGGTGAGAAAGCCAAACAGGGCCGGATGCTCGGGGTAGTGGGCCTGATAGAAGGCCACGGTTTCCTCTTGCTCGATGACCGTGCCAACCGCGCTCAAAAGGGCAATTGCCAAGAAAAGGCCGATGGCCAGACGCAGATCCGCCAGCAGCGGCAGCAGCTCATGGCGAAAGTACCGACGCAAGGGGGAAAGCCACCGCGACAGCGGCAGAGAGGGGATAACCATGGGAAGTTGTCAGCTCAAGATCTGAACTGCCCCCCAACTGGAGGGCAGCCCCATCTTAGCTTGCAGCAGGGATCCCTTAGGCCCAAGCGGAGAGGATCGTCACGGTGCCAAAGCCCACCAACACCACGCCACTGGCATAGGTAAACCAGATCGACCAGCGCCGCAAGGCCAACAGTTGCTTCATCGAGCCGGCGAACACCCCCGCCAACAGCAGCGGCGAGACCAGCCCCAGCGCATAGGCCAGCAGCAGCCCGCCCCCCACCCAGGGCTGCCCTGTGGTGGAGACCCAGCCGAGCAGGGCCACCAAAACCGGCGTGCTGCAGGGAGAAGCTACCAGGCCAAAGGTGGATCCCAGCAACACCGACCGGCCTAGCCCAGGCCACTGGCCAGGGATCTCCAACCGGTTAAACCAATCGGGGAAGCGCAAGGGGACAACTTCCAGCAGGTTCAGGCCCATGAGGATGGCGATCCCTCCCGCCACTAGGGATCCAAAGGCAGCGGTTTGTCCATAAACCCGGCCTAGCAAAGCTGCTCCCAAGCCCAGCCCGCTGAGCGTCAAAGCCACGCCAGCCGCAAAGCCTAGCGATTGCACCCAAACCTGCCAGCGCACTTCTCCGGCAGCGGCGGGGGTAGTGGGAGCGTAGCCGCCGATGTAGCCGATGGTTACCGGCAACAGGGAGAGCATACAGGGAGAAAGGCTGGTGACCAGACCTGCCAGACCCACCAGCAGCAGGCTCAGCGGAGAAAGGTGCTGCAGTTGGCCTTGGACAAGTTGCGTTGCCCATTGTTCCAGGTGGTAAAGCCAAAGCTGAAGGGTATCGGCCATAGCAGAAGCCATCGAGTCCAACCCTAAGCTAGCTCGAGGAATCCAAGCCAGAACAGATTGGCGCCAACTGGGAGCTTCAGTCCAGAAAAGTTGGGGAGCTACTTGGACTGTTGGTAGGTGGCAATGCTGCTGGCGATCACTGCCTCGGTTTCGGCTAGGCCTTTCCAGCCCAAGATCTGGGTTTCTTTCTTCTCCAGGCGCTTGTAGGTGGCGAAAAACTCGGCAATCTCGTCCAGGCGGTGCTGGGCAATATCTTCCAGCCTGGTTACGGAAGCATAGCGAGGGTCCTTAGCGGGCACGCACAACAACTTCTCATCCGGCTCCCCCGCATCGATCATCTGCAGCATGCCCAGCGGGCGCACCGCAATCACACACCCTGGAAAGGTGGGCTGATCCATGATCACCAGGCCATCCAAAGGATCCCCGTCCCCTGCCAGCGTATTGGGCACAAAGCCGTAGTCGTAGGGGTACTGCACCGAAGAGTAGAGCACCCGGTCTAGGGCCATTACGCCCATGTCTTTGTCAAACTCGTACTTGTTCTTGCTCCCGCCCGGAATCTCAATCAGGAGGTTAAGTAGGCCTGGCTTTGGTTGGGCAGGGATCCGCGACAGGTCGATCACAGCAATTACCCTCGGAATAGGTGAAACGGCCAGAGGGCATTATAAATCGAAGCGTTCCTTCAGCAGCGGCATCCCAACCCCAACTAGGGGTGACCAGCAAGTCGGGAGGCACAAGCCCCGGACTTTAGTCCTGGAGATAAGTCTCCCCATCTCGACATCCTACAGGCTGGAGTCGACTGCCCACGCTTTCGATGTCCCTGCCGTCGCCCAGGAGTCGGGGTGATGGCGCCCCCGGCCTCCCTTTCATCCCCCCGTATAGGGTGGGAAAAAGGGGGCGCGGTGGCAGCGGCGCCAGCCCGTCCGCGTAGCTTGCGACAAGCGAGAAAGAATCCTCGTCCTCTCGGGCTGAGGAGAACATCAAGCTTGCATCCCCCCGCCCAACTCCTCGGGCAAGATTCGAACTTGCGACCAATCGGTTAACAGCCGACCGCTCTACCGCTG
>NZ_JANSHJ010000049.1:0-7921 GCF_047502615.1 Synechococcus sp. W60.3
GAGTCGGGCTGAGCACCTGCACAAATTCGGTGTTGGTGCGCTCAGGAAAGGCCGGGTGATGCTCAAACAGGGGGCCCACCCTTTCCAAGTCCAGCTCTTCCAGGGATCCCCCTTCTTCCAAAAAGACCACACAGTGGGGGTTGCCCATGCTCACCGCCGTCACCGCCCACTCCCGCCCGCCTACCTGCAGGGGCTGCCGCACCACCTTTTCCTCTGGTTTGGCCAGCGTGGTGGGGATCTGCCCGGCCAAGAGGCGAGGGATCCCCATGTCCACTGTTACCAAGCCATCGGGCCGCACCTGCGGCACGATCCGCCCCGCCAAGGTGTGGATCTGGTAGGCGCCGTCCTGGCCAGGGATCCCCAGATCCTGCAAAAAGCGGGCCAAACAGCGGATGCCGTTGCCGCACATCTCCGCCTCCGAGCCGTCGCTGTTGAACAGGCGCATGCTGAAGTCGGCCCCCTCCTGCCCCGGCAGCAGAAAGATAACCCCATCGGCCCCCACGCCAAAGCGGCGGTTGCAGAGGGCAACGGCTTCCTCAGGCGTCAGACAGGGCTGCGGCTGGTGGCGGTTGTCCACCAAGATAAAGTCGTTCCCCAGCCCCTGGTATTTGTGGAAGGAGAGACGGGAGGGCAACCGAACAGGCATGCAGCGGAACCGCACAACAACCGGCTTCAATCCTCGTGCATCTCGTAGGGATCCTGCAAGTTTTTGGAAGGGGGGCCAAAGGCGGTGTAGATGGCAAAGGCGGTGATGCAGATGGTTATTGCCGCAATGGCCACAACCAGCGAAAGGGTGGATTCCATGGTTAGCTCTTCAGTTCTGAGAGAATCTCCCTACATATTACACAAGTTTACAATTCATTGCCGGCGGCAAAGGGGAGTGACCAGATTCTGTTAGCGTGATTTTAAAAGGAGGTTGTCTGGCTGGGATCTGCCGCCGTGCTGACCTCCAAGTTGGCAAACCTGTCCTCTCTTTGACCTATCGCGAGAACCTATGGCGATTCGTACCAAACTGGGCGATCTGCTGCGTCCTCTCAACTCGGAATACGGCAAGGTGGCCCCTGGCTGGGGCACCACGCCTTTGATGGCGGTCTTTATGGTGCTGTTCGGCATCTTCTTGCTGATCATCCTGCAGATCTACAACAAGTCGCTGCTCCTGGAAGACATCAACGTCTCCTGGGAGAGCCTCAGCTTCTAGGGCTCCTGGCTGCCGCGGGCTGTCTAGGTGGTGTACTCGGCGTTGATGCGCACGTAGTCGTAGCTGAGGTCACAGCCCCAGGCAACGCCCTGGCCAGATCCCTGGTGGAGGTCTACCGTAAAGGTTACGGGATCCCCTCTCTTTAGGTACTCAGAGGCCGCCTGGCGATCAAAAGCCAGAGGCATTCCCCCCTGCAGCAGCAGAAAATCCCCCAGGCGAACCTCCAAGCGACGGCTGTCAAAGGGGATCCCAGCCCGTCCGGCGGCGGCGGCCACCCGGCCCCAGTTGGGATCGTTGCCAAAAACTGCCGCCTTCACCAGGGGAGAGCTGGCAATGACACGGGCTATCTGCCGAGCTGACCTGTCGTCGGGGGCGCCCTGCACCCGGATCTGCAACAACTTGGTGGCTCCCTCGCCGTCGCGGGCGATGGCCTTAGCCAGGTGAATGCAAACCTGGACAACCATCTCGGCGAGGGCTTGGGCAGCTCTCGTGCCAGCTTGCAGGGTGGGAATCCCACTTTGGCCGTTGGCCAGAGCCAGCACCATGTCGTTGGTGCTGGTATCCCCGTCCACGGTGATTTGGTTAAAGCTGAGGTCAACCGCCTCTTTGAGGATCTGCTGCCAGAGGGGAGGATCCACGGCTGCATCGCAGGTTAGGAAAGCTAACATCGTCGCCAAGTTGGGGTGGATCATACCGGATCCCTTGGCGATGCCTCCCAGCCTGACGGTGTAGCCGTCGATCTCGGTCTCCAGGGCTGTACTCTTGGTCACCAGGTCGGTGGTGAGGATGGCGCGGGCGGCGCTCTCTCCTCCTGTCGGCGAGAGGCTGTCGATCAGGCGGGGCAGGGCCGCCTCGATTTTGGCCATTTCCAATTGCCGCCCGATCACCCCTGTCGAGGCAGTGAGCACCTGTTGGGCCGGGATCCCCAGCCGTTCTCCTACCCAGAGGGCCAGTTGGGCGTTGTTGCGCTCCCCCTCTTCTCCTGTACAGGCGTTGGCTTGGCCGGCATTGCAGAGAATGGCCCGCACCGGCTGCCCTTGGGCGAGGATCCCTTGGTTGTAGGTAACACAGGCGGCCTTGACCTGGTTGCTGGTGAAAACGCCAGCCCCCACCGCCTCGCAGTCGGAAACAATTAGGGCGAGATCGGCAGCGCCGGAGGGCTTGAGGCCAGCAGCCACGCCAGCAGCGCGGAACCCTCGCGGGGCGGTAACGGCGCCTGCAACCCGTTTAAATTGGGATCCCATAGATTCTGGGGTCAGGGGGTGATCGGCACTATCATACCGGCTTGGCGCTCAGATCGGGGTTGAGGGCCAGGGTTGGCAACTGGCAAGTTTTGCCCGAGAAACTCTCTGGAAACCAGGTCGGGGGGTGTAGCTGTGCCTACCGCAGCAGAGGCAACAGATAGTGTTGTTTTAATGGTAATGTGCGCCCTTCTCTTTCTGGATTGGGAAGGGATCCCTTTGCCCTCTGCTCTAGGAACCGCGAGCCATGCCCGCCCCTGTCATTACCCTTAACCATGTCAGCAAGGTCTATGCCAATGGCACGGTGGCTTTGCAAGACATGAACATGGCCATCCAGGAGGGGCAGTTCGTCAGCTTGGTGGGGCCCTCTGGCTGTGGGAAAAGCACGGTGCTGCGGCTGATCGCAGGGTTAGGTGACCTAACCACCGGCTCTATCGAGTGGGGGCAAAACACCTCCCAAGGGAAGCCCAAATTGGCCTTTGTGTTTCAGGAGCCGGCCCTCATGCCCTGGGCAACGGTGATGGACAATGTGCGCCTGCCCCTGAAGTTGGCCGGTGAGCCTCGGCCAAAAGCCGATCGAGAGGTTTTGGAAGCCCTCCACCTGGTGGGCTTGCGGGGGTTTGAGCGCCATTTTCCCCGCGAGCTGTCCGGCGGTATGCGCATGCGGGCTTCCATTGCCCGCGCCTTGGTAACCAAGCCGCAGGTGTTGCTGATGGACGAGCCTTTTGGTGCTTTGGATGAGATCACCCGCAGCAAGCTGAACGGCGAACTGCTGGAGTTGTGGCAGGAGAAGCGCTGGACGGTGATTTTTGTTACCCACAACATTTACGAGGCCGTCTATCTGTCCAACCGCGTGGTGGTGATGGCAGCCCGCCCAGGGCGGGTGGTGGCGGATATCCCCATTGAGGCGCCCTACCCCCGCTCGGAAGAGTTTCGCACCTCGCCCCTTTACAACGACTATTGCCGGGAGGTCGCGACCCGTTTGCGGGAGGCCATGCACGACACGGAGCGGGATCCCTGCCTGCGCCCCCTCTCCGCCGGACGGCTGGGCTGACGGGATCCCCCTTTGGCAGCATTCCCGGTGTTAGAGCCCCTTGATTCCCCCTACCCTATGCTGAGTCCTTTCAGTTTCCTTCTCGATTGGCTGTCTCGCTGGCTGGGATCCCTGCTTGGCGCGCCAGAGCGCCCCTTTGGGCTCTGGCTGGATGGGGAGCTGCCTCGGCTGAGCAGCGCGGTGGAAGAACAACTCAGGCCCCAACCCACCGATGCGGCTAAGGTACCTGGCTCTGCGCCGCCGACCTCTGGGCAAGGGTTGGATCTGCGCAAGTGGTTCAACCTGGACGTGATTGCCCCTGGGATCGTCGGGATCCTTTTTCTGGTGGGCTGGGAAGTGGCCGTGCGGCTGACGGGGGTGCCTCCCTATCTATTGCCGGGGCCGATTTTGGTGGCGCAAACCCTGGTGCGGGAGTGGGGATCCCTTTTCCCTTCCCTTTTGATCACCCTACAAATTACGGTGGTGGCGTTCCTTTTGGCCACAGTCTCGGGGCTTTTGCTGGCGATTTTGTTTGCCCAGAGCAAATGGATTGAGCGCAGCCTCTTTCCCTATGCGGTGATTTTGCAAACAACACCCATCGTTTCCATCGCGCCGTTGATCATCATCTGGCTGCGCAACAACACCTTTGCTGCGATGGTGGTTTGCGCTTGGATTGTCGCCTTTTTCCCCATTATCTCCAACACCACCCTGGGATTAAACAGTGTCGATCACAACCTGCTCAACCTGTTTCAACTGTACAAGGCCAATCGCTGGCAAACCTTGATCTACTTGCGTCTGCCCAGTGCCCTGCCCTACTTCCTGGGAGGTCTGCGCATTAGCGGCGGCCTTTCTTTGATCGGGGCCGTGGTGGCGGAGTTTGTCGCCGGCACCGGTGGGCAACGGGCCGGGATCGCCTACCAAATCTTGATCTCCAGCTTTAATTTGCAGGTGCCTCGCATGTTTGCCGCCTTGGTGCTGGTTACCGGCCTAGGGATCCTGATCTTTGTGGCCTTGAGCGCTTTGTCGGACAAGATACTGGGCAGGTGGCACGAGAGCGCTGTGCGCCGCGAGAACTAATTTTTGCCATAGAGCCGGCAGAAGCGGTTTCGCAAAAGGCAAGAACTGGGAATTCCCGGCAACAAAAAGGCTCAGGTTGCAGCCCTGAGCCCATCTTGACCTGTTATCGGCAGATGCCAGGAACCAGACTCGAACTGGTGACACGAGGATTTTCAGTCCTCTGCTCTACCAACTGAGCTATCCCGGCTCTGGGACTATCATTTTAGAATGCCAAGAGGGCTTTTGGCAACAGGTGGCAACCCTCGCTTTAGCCAATTAGCTTTTCCAGGGCATCCATCTGGGGGATGCAGAGGATGTCCCGCTGCCGATCCCGGCGGATCAGCTCCTCCTGCTCCAGCTTAGACAAGACACGGGTAACCGTTTCCCGGGCCAGGCCACTCAAGCTGCTCAGCTCCCGGTGGGGCAAATTGGGAATTTCTACCCCCTTGCAACCGACCCGCCCGCGGGACTCCGCCAAGAAGAGCAGGATATCGGCGACGCGAGCGACGCTGCTGGCCTCCCGCAATTGCAGGCGACGGTTGATCTGCCGTAAACGTCGCGACAAGAGCTGGGCAAGGCGGATGGCAACCTGCGCATCGGCAGCCAAAAGGGCCAGAAAGTTCTGGGCCGACAGAGAGCAGACCTTGGTGGCTGTCAGGGCAATCACATCGCTGGAACGGGGCGCCTCGTCCAAGGCGGCCATTTCCCCGAAGATCTCCCCTGGGCCAAGAATGGTGAGGGTAACCTCCCGGCCCTCCAGATCGTGAGTGCGAATCTTGACCCAACCCTCCAGGATGAAATAGACGGCGTTGCCCCAGTCGTTCTGTAGCAGGATGGCCTGGTTAACAGGGTGGGAGCGCAGCAACATCTGGCGGGCCAGCGGCTCGAGCACCTCAGGGGAAAAGCCTTCAAACAGAAACATCAGGCGTAAATCTTCAGCCGTTACCTCGCTCACTGGGGTCTCCTCCTGCACCGCCTCAATTCTTGCCCAACTCTCTTCCCAGAGAAAAACTCTTCACCTGACCGCCGCCTGAGATCAGCAGGGGCTGCGGTCAGCCTCTAACCCGGAAACGGCAGCATGCGCTTTGCCGGTAACCTTGGTCAGTTGGAGTCGAGACCTAGATCTGCTGCAGTTGCGCTTGCCAATCTTGGCTGGTATCCAAAACCTGCAGCAAGCGCCGCTCCCCCTCGGAAAAATCCTGCCACTGCGCCTGCTGCTGGGCAAGGAGATCGGCGGTGGCATCGGCAATGTCGGCGAGGTTCAGCGGCTCACCCAGGCTCGAAGCAGGGAGCGTTCGCCGTTGCAGCCGCTCGCGGAGGACAGGTTCAGGGGCGTGGCAGTAGAGGATGCACAACGGGATCCGGCACCGTTGGGCTTGTTCAATTGCCATGCCCCGCAGCGCTTGCCGGTCAAACTTGGCGTCCAGAATCACGCTGTAACCTTCCCGGGCCAACTCCACTCCCAATTGCACCAGGCGGCGATAAGTCCTGTCGGTCATCTCGGGCGTATACACCTCTGGCCCCCCTCGCTGCCGCAGAGGGATCCCAGCCAAATGCTTGCGCACGGCGTCGGAGCGGATGTGGATGGCCCCTCGCTGTCGGGCCAGGTGGCGGGCCACCGTGCTTTTGCCCGCTCCCGACAGGCCGGCCATCAGAAACAACTGCCCCTGTTTGGGCAGCGTGTATTCCCAGGCCAGTCGGTAGTAGCGGGCGGCAGTGTGGAAGGCATTGGCTTTGGCAGCTTCCGAGGCGGCAGGATCGTCTAGCAAAAAAGAGGTGACCTTGGCCCGCACGTAGGCCTGGCGATTGAGGTAAATGGGCAAGATCTTGAGTCCTTCCCAATCGCCTGTCTCTTCCAGATAGCTGTTCAAATAGGCGTTGCCCAGATCGGGGCGATGGCGGGCATCCAGATCCATCACTGCATAGGATACGTCGTACATCGTATCCACAAAGCGGAAGGCCTCGTTGAACTCAATGCAATCAAACAGCAAGATCTGGCCTTCCCACCAACAGAGGTTGCCAAGATGCAGATCCCCGTGGCCTTCGCGGATGCGGTCTTGCTCAATTCTCTGGTAAAACAGCTCCTGTCGCTCGGCAAAAAAGCGATCCGTGTAGGCTTGGGTCTCCCGATATTGATCTGCCGTCTGAGGGCCGCCAATGTAGCGCTGGGTTTGGGCGTAATTCTCGTCGAAAGCCTGCCGCACCTGCTCTGGCCGGCCAAAGCTGCGGATGTAGTCGTTGGTCTCCGCCTGGGCGTGAAAGGCCGCCACCACCCGTCCTAGCTCCTCCATTAAGAGTGGCGTCAGCTCCCCCCGCTCGAGGAGGTTGCTAAAGAGTTGCTCTTGAGGAAACTGCCGCATTTTGAGGGTGTACTCCACGGGCTCGCCACTGCCGTCAAGCTGAAACCGGCCCTCGGCTTGCACAATGGGCAACACCTGTAGATAAAGCCCTGGCGCTCCGCGCTGGTTCAGGCGCAGCTCTTCTTGACAAAAGTAGCGTCGCCGCTCCAGGGTGGTGAAATTCAAAAAGCCAAAATCCAGAGGCTTCTTCACCTTATAGGCGTAGTTCCCTGTCAAGAAAATGTAGGAAATGTGGGTTTGGACGAGCTGAATCGGCTCCCGCACCGGATGGGGGTAAAACCCCGGATCCAACATCGCTTGGATTAGCGGCGGCAGGTGGGCATCGGCCATAAAGATGGAGACGGAAAAGTCAGGGATCCCCATTTTCCTCCAAATTGCCCTCAGCTTAGTCTCCCAAGGGCAGGGCGGCCGCTTGCGGTGAAAGACGGATAATGCTGATCCCCTGTTTAACCAAAGTATCTTGAGCGGCAGCAGAGAGGGCGTAGGGCCAGACCAGATACTTAGTGTTGATGTAGTCTCGCCCCCGCTTGGCCAGGCTCACCTGTTCAGAGAGCATGCGCACCTCCGGCCCGCGGGTGATGATGGCCTCGGCGCGGCGGATGCGCTGCATCAGTTGGCTGAACAGCTCTTGGGGCTGCTGCACGAAGACCACAATGGCCAAGTCACAGGGGTTGTAGTAGTTGCCACTGCCGCAGAGGAGCAGGGCCTCGCTGGCGAGAACAAGGGTCTCCTGGTCTCCCAGAGCCACCACCGGGTAGAGAAAGGTGCGCACGTCCTCCGGCTGCCAGTGATTGAAGGAGTAGCTGTCCACCTCTCCCCGCACCCAAGAGGAGATGGCCGGAAAAACCGCCTCGCTCAGCAGCCGATAGGCCGTCTGCGGTCGCCCTAGCCAGCAGAGGGCATTCTCGTAGAAGCTCTCGTTCTCCAACAGGTGAGGGGTGAGGGGAGCGGCCATAGACTCGGATCTGGGCAGGGCCTCCTGATACATTTACGCTGAACACTGCTGAGCATTACTGCTCAGCGGTGAAGCGAT